>DAOVDS010000277.1 GCA_030669415.1 bacterium | reverse complement strand
CCTGGTTCGACGACATATACCTTATCTGTGTCGTACAGAAAGGCATATCTTTCCATGGAAGAGGGGCTTCGACCAACCGGGTCACTTACTTCATAGTCATAGTACAGTCCCCAGCTTCTGAGCATATTCTGAGCGCGGATTAACACATTTTCGTCGATCAACTCCATTATGGCAATCAAATTATACTCTTTCAGAATGTTGCAAATGTGTTGGAGCTCCTCATCATCTCGACTGGCATCGCTAAAGTCCCGAATATTCCAAGAGGCTATTTTAATTGACTCTATGTGTGGGGATGTGGAGTCTTGCCTGTCCTTGCAAGAACACAAAAACAAGGTTGTTATAAGGAGAACTGCTGCAGCAACGGGAAAAGTCGCCCGTTTCGTCTTAGCCATTTAACTTCCTCCCACATATATCGCAAGCAGAGCGAATACATAATAACATACCATGCTGCGCGCCGGTGTCAAGCCGGTTCCTTTTTCAGTTTGAACGTCCTTAGGGAGTCTGTATAATTGGCTCAACCAGAAGAACCTGAATCTTCATTCGGGGGTCAGCATGAGACAAACAGGATATATTCTGCTTGCAGTTGCCGTTGTCGGCTTCGCTCTGACATTGGATAGCGCCATGGCGCAAGAGACAGAGCCGCAAAAGCAGCCGCAGAAATCTCTTCAGGAGCGCTTCGAAAGCCTGTTGTCAGGACTCAAGAGCGAAGAGTATGCAAAAAGGGAGCAAGCTGCTCTTGGTATTGTGGAGCTTGGCGCTGCCGTAATCCCTTTGCTGCAGAAGGAGCTTGCCCGGACCAAGGATCAGCAAGTTCATCATACGATTGAAACCCTTTTGAAGAAGCCGCATGTTTACCTCCCGGAGCGGCTGCTGCGAAAAATTCCTGACTTGCGCAAGAAGCTGCAATCAGAGGATGCTCAGGACAGGTCAACCGCCGCCAACCGCCTGCGCCGCGTCGGCGGCAAAGAGGCAGCCTTTATCCTCACCGTGCTTGTTCTGCACTCCCGTGACGATAAACTCCGCAATGCAGCAGCTTGGCCGCTTATCAATCTCAGGGACCCTGATGTCGGGCAAGTCATGCTTCCGTCACTCAAGTCCAGTAACACTTCACTCCAGGTGTGGGCAGCCTATGCTGTAAGCTACCTGAAGGATAAGCGCGCGGTGCCGGGCCTGATACCAATGCTTAGCAGCACGGACAGGGAATGTAGAGCGGCAGCCGCAGGTGCACTCGCATCAATAGCCGACCCCGCTGCCGTGAAAGCGATGATACAGGCCCTGAAAGACCCTGAAGATGGTGTCCGGATGTCCGCAGCTTTCTACTTCGCGAGGGTCAAGGACAAAGGTGCCATAAAGCCGCTTATTGAGACGCTCACTCATGAAGATTACGAAGTCGTCGATGATGCCGCTGCGGCGCTCGGTCGGTTACGCGCGAAAGAGGCAGTGTCCCACCTCATCAAGATTATTGAGGGAGAGCTTGGCGAGATTCGCGACGAGGCAATGATAGCGCTTGGGCTTATCGGCGACAAAAAAGCAGTTGCGCCGCTCAAGAAGATTCTAAAGAAGGACAAGAACGAACCCGCCGCCCTTGTGGCGCTTGTGCTGCTTGGGGATGCCGATGCAGAAAAGGCGCTACTGAAAGAAATGGCCGCCTTCTCACAACGGGAGGAATGGAAGAGACCAAGACATATTGAGCCAAATCCATTCTTCTATATGGCTTTTGGGGGCGCCGGAAAAGATATTGTGCCCTTTCTCAAGAAAGCGCTTAAGCATGACAAGCCACGCACCCGTGCACTTGCCTGCAATTACCTGGCACGCATTGCGCGCAAAGACGCGATAGACCAGATTCTGCCGTTGCTTAAGGATAACGAGGAGAGAGTTCGGTTCGCCGCAGCATGCCGGCTGGCAGGTTTCGGGAGGAAAGACGGGCTGAAAGAACTGCTGAAAGCCCTGAAATCCTCGGATAGGTATGTTCAGCGCGATGCCGCAAAAGCTCTTCAGACTGCCGGTGATTCGAGCGCTGTGCCTGCCCTGCTTCCGCTGCTGAAACACGAAATGTGGTGGGTTCGCAAAGAAGCTGCCGAAGCTCTTGGGAATATTGGTGATAAATCCGCCGTGCCCGCGCTTATGGAAATGCTGGAAGGGAAATCGCCGCTCAAGGACAAAGACCACAAAAGGTGGGAAAGAGGGTATGCCACGAACGCCCTCAGCAGGATTACCGGCCTTGACCTGATATATTACAACTGGACTTCCGATAAAGCGTTGCAGAGCATTATCGCAGAATACCGCAAGTGGTGGTTGCAGAACAAGAGCAAATCCCCGCAAGACAAGTAGCCTTGCTCATTACATCACCGCTCTACCTTTTGCCACGCCACGGGCACCATTTCCGCGTTGTTTCCGGCCCGGGACGGCTGTATAATTGTTACAGCAAGAAGGAGTGCGAGTTGTTCAGAGGGCTTACCGAATCGCAGAGAAAGGCGGTCACACATCCCGGGGGGCCGCTGCTTGTCCTTGCGGGCGCGGGCTCCGGGAAGACAAGGGTAATCACCACCAGGATTGCGCACCTGGTCAGCGCCGGCGTTGACCCGTACCGGATTATCGCGGTAACCTTCACCAACAAGGCGGCGGGCGAGATGAAGGAAAGGGTCTTCTCGCTTCTGGGCGGGGCCGCAAGGGGGCTGACTCTTCGCACGTTCCACTCGCTCTGCGTGCGCATCCTGCGCGGGTTCGCCGACAGGCTCGGCTACACCCGGGATTTCTCCATACTCGATGACCGCGCTTCCACCAGGCTTATCAAGCGGGTGATGAAAGACTTCGAGCTGCCCTCCTCGCAGTTCAAGCCATCCGCCATGGCTGACACAATCTCACGGATAAAGGGCGCGGGCGAGACGCCCGAGACCTACCTCGAGTTCGCCGACGGCTACCGGCGGGAAGTCACGGCGCGGGTCTACAGGAATTACCAGGAACTGCTCCTGGGGCAGAACTGCATGGATTTCGATGACCTGCTTGCCAATGTAGTCGCCCTCTTCGAGCAGCAGCCGGAAGTCCGACAGATGTACCAGGACAAAATCCTCCACCTTCTCGTGGATGAGTACCAGGACACGAACCGCGCGCAGTACGTGATTGCGAGGTCTCTTAACGCAAAACACCAGAATATCTGCGTGGCGGGCGACCCGGACCAGTCAATCTACGGCTGGCGGGGTGCGGAGATTTCCAACATCCTTGACTTCGAGGAAGATTATCCTGATGTAACTGTCGTAAAGCTTGAGGAAAACTGGCGCTCGAGCGGCGCCATACTCGCAAACGCCCAGGCCCTTATCGAGAACAACCAGATGCGCCAGGAGAAATCCCTGCTGCCCACGAGGGAGGCCGGCCCCAACGTGCAGGTGCTGGGCTGCTACGACGAGGTGCACGAGGCCGAGGTAGTTGTCGATAAAGTGATGTCGCTTTGCGAAAATGGCGCTCGGCACGGGGATATTGCGGTTCTTTACAGGACCAATGCGTTCAGCCGGAACATCGAGGAAGCCCTTCTCAAGGCGAAGCTCCCCTACCAGGTGGTGCAGGGCGTGGAGTTCTACAGCCGCAGGGAAATCAAGGACCTCGTCTCGTACCTCGACTTCCTTGTCAACCCGCGTAACAACTCCAGCTTCGAGCGCATCGTCAACACCCCGCCGCGCGGATTCGGCAAGAAGGCGCTTGCCACCCTGGACGCGATTGCGCAAAGAGAAAACACCTCCATGTATGAAGCTCTCCAGACAGCGGCTGGCTCAGGCGAACTCACCAGGCGGGCCGCAGGGAGCGCGGCCGCGTTTATCAAGCTCGTGGAGGATTTGCAGGGCATGCTCGGGCAGGGGCCGGCACAGGTTCTCAGCGAGATTATCACCCGCACCGGCTACGAGGAATACATATCAAAACAGGAAAACGGCGAGGAGCGCCTCGAAAATATCGCCGAGCTGCTCAATGCCGCCGCCCGGTTCTCGCAGGATAACCCGGAAGGCTCCACGGCGGACTACGTCGAGCAGGTTGCGCTCGTCGCCGACATCGATGGGTACGAGGAAGGCGCAGGCAAAGTGTCTCTCATGACGCTCCACACTGCCAAGGGGCTGGAATTCCCGGTCGTCTTCATACCCGGGATGGAAGAGGGGCTGATTCCGCACCAGCGCTCAATCGAGGATGGCAGGCAGACCGAGCTTGAAGAGGAACGCAGGCTGCTCTATGTCGGTATGACGCGGGCGAAAGACCGCCTGTTCCTGACGCTCTCGAAGTATCGCAATGAGTTCGGCGAGCCGGCCAGGCGGATTGAGTCGCGTTTCTTAAGTGAACTCGATGCGGGTTGCATCGACCTTGTGGACCTGAGCGAGGATTACTGACAAGCCCCGGGTTTTACACCCGGGGAAATACAAACAAAGGAGGTAACGACCTTGGCAGACCTTTCAGTGAAACTGGGGCAGCTTGAACTCGCCAACCCCGTTATGCCGGCTTCGGGCACTTTCGGATGGGGCGAGGAGTTCGAGCCATACGTTGACATTTCCCGGCTCGGCGCGATAGTGCCCAAAAGCGTTACCCTCGAGCCGAGGGAAGGGAACCCGCCTCCCCGCACCGCGGAGACGCCCTGCGGGATGCTCAACTCCATAGGCCTGCAGAACCCGGGCCTGAAGACGTTCCTCGATAAGCACATGCCGAGGCTGCGCTCCTATGGCGTGCCGGTCATTGTCTCGATTGCGGGCTTCGCGGTTGACGAGTACGCCCAACTGGCCCGGGCTTTCGACAGTGTGGAAGGCGTGGCGGCAATCGAGGTGAATATCTCCTGCCCCAACGTTGATGCCGGCGGAATAGCCTTCGGCACAGACCCTGAGCTTGTCTCGCAGGTGCTCGCAGGGGTGAGAAAAGCCACGAAACTCACCGTGATAGCCAAGCTCACCCCCAACGTGCAGAACATTGCCCCTGCCGCCAGGGCTGCCGAAGATTCCGGCGCGGACGCGCTTACCGTGGCGAATACGCTCATGGCCATGGCGGTTGACTGGCGCACCCGGCGCCCGCTTCTGGCCAACGTGGTCGGGGGCCTTTCCGGGCCCGCCCTCAAGCCGCACGCGCTCTACCTCGTCAGGGAGGTCAGCCGGGCCGTCGATATCCCCGTTATCGCAAGCGGCGGAATAATGTCTGCTTCGGACGTGCTGGAGTTCATAGTATGCGGCGCGACAGCCGTGCAAGTCGGCACCGCCAACCTCGTTGATCCGGGCACCTGCGGGCGCCTGCCGCAGGAGCTCGAAAAGCTCCTCGACGAGGCGGGAATACCGCATGTCCGGGATATGGTTGGCACACTCCAGACTTAGACGCCATCGCGGCCGCGGCTGATTTTGTCGTGGATTCCAAACATTTGCTATATTCTGCCTGCCCTGATTCGTCTATACTGTAGTACACAGACAGGCATCCTCGATTGGGAGATAGAGTGGTGAGACTTTTCCGGTACGTCTTTGCGTGCGTCTTCCTGTTTGCGCTTCTGGGCCTCTGTTCCTGCGGGCCGTTCGGGGCGGGCCCGTGGTACGCGATATACCAGAGCACCCAGAAAGACGACGATGACCTCGGCACAGTCAAAATAACCTACGGCCCCCAGGTCGCTGTACTGACAAACAACTCCGCGACCATCGAGTGGGTCACAGACATACAGTCAAACAGCACCGTGCAGTACGGCCCCGATACCTCCTACGGCTCGCAGGAGAAAGATGCAGCTCT
>DAOVDS010000031.1 GCA_030669415.1 bacterium | reverse complement strand
GGGGGCGCCCGAAGTCGCTGACCCAACCCTTACGGGAGGGAGGCGCCGAAGGTGAAACTGATGATGGGGACTAAGTCGTAACAAGGTAGCCGTAGGAGAACCTGCGGCTGGATCACCTCCTTTCTAAGGGGATTACCTTAGACAGTATTCGCCATGCGGCGAATGCTGTTCGTCGGCACACTAAACCAACTTGGGACCGCCAACTTGTCAAATAGCAACCCGCGGGTTTTTCTCTACTCAGCCCGCGGGTGTTTTTTTAGCCGCGCCGCCTGCAGCGCGGTTGCTTTCTGCTCACACTCATCAAACCGGGTGATGAGAATGACGAAGAAGAAAAGACCTCCCAAAGTCATCAAAATATCGCCTGATGATATTTCAAAGTGGCAGATGCAAAAGGCCATCCGCGAAGGCAGACTGCGCGACTGGTGCATGTCACAGGGTTACTCTGAGAAACTTGCGGAGAAGGCCTTTTGTCCCAACTGCGAATACAAACACATCTGCCAAGCTGAAAAGACGCAAAATAGAAAACAGTAGGACCAGTATTTCTGACAGTTAGAAGGAGGTATTAGGAATGGGCAAGAGGGTCACGCGGGACGCTATTAGGAAATTTATCAGACAGAAACTGAAAGCTGGAGTCCAAACGGACAAACGACTTCATGCCGCGTACGAGAACCATAAACTTACGGAGGCCACTTTCCAGACAATCATCAGCGACCACTTGTCCCGCTTTGTAGGGAACTCTTGGATAGTCGCCAGCAACTACAATATCCCAGGCTTGCGCAACGACAATCGAACAGATATCGCCCTCTTCAAATTGACCAAAGACGGCTCGATGCACAAAGGATGTGGCGTGATTGCGATTGAGCTAAAAGCCAAGGGAGCGAAGAAGAAGTTGAAAGAGGACTTAGAGAAACTTTCAAAGTACCTTAAGAGAGTCAGGACTGGCGTGAACTTCGGTGTACTTATTTACTTTAGCCCAATGCTTGAGCCTGAAAAGGAACTGCGCAAGATAGCACGGAAAAGGCATGAGCATAATCTCGAAGTAATTCGTGTCTATGTGCAAGGAGATGCTTGACCTATTCCGCGCAAATTAGGGATTGATTCAACCTCCGTTGCCAGTAAGCTGCTCCCTTCAGCGAGGGAACGAAGATGGCAACCCTGTTGACCAGAATGAGGTGGTTGCTTGTGAGATTTTGTCGGCACGGCGTTTTCGCAATCATTCAAAAAGACAAGTCGCTGAGCGCGGGGTTATGCTTCTTGGTTGTGGCGAAGGAGGTGGAAGGATGACTGTTGTACAAGCTGCTCTCAAAGTTCTCCGGGAAGCAAAGAAACCGCTTCATTTTCGTGATATCGCAAGGATAGCTCTCGCGAAAAGATATTGGACAACCAAAGGAAAGACCCCACATTATACCGTCGCTTCAGCGCTGTATATGGATATCAGGAGAAAAGGAAAATCCTCTGCTTTCCGGCACTTTCCCGGAGGTACATTCGCGTTGCACAAGCATGCTGCGAAGACTATCAGGAAGAAAGTCGTCCGAGGGGGCCGCCGTATTGTCGGTGGAAGGAAAGGAGATCAACTCGATAGCCCTGGAATCCGAAAGCCTCTCACGGGGCAATTGAAGAAGTTGCAGGAACACTTGAAAAAACGTCTTCCCGGAATGCGTGGTAAATGGGTGACCAAGACAAACGCATACGATCAGGAGTTCGCTAATGCCATTAACGCTAACTACGAAAAAGATAACCAGCGCTACTGGGACTGCAATTGGCGAGGAATTCGCCTTGAAGCAAAGAAGAGTAAAGCGAAGTTCTGGCTGGACCTTGTGCGATACAGCGAACGCTTGACTGCGTGGTCTTGGGCGAAGTCCACGCCAGTTATCACGGTATTCATGGTATACAAAGGAAATAGGATTGCTGAGATATATGCTGTCAAAGAGAACGAACTCATTAAGAAGATGAAGCTGTCCAAAAAGATGGCTGCAGACTTGCTCCAAATGAAAATAATTTTGCCTCGCACTTTCAACGCTCAACAGTGCCTTATGGTCAGTGATGTCCGCGACATTGCGGAATTCTCTGTTCATAGACGCGCAAGATAGTCTGCTGGAACGGTAAAACCCGAGTGTCAGAGAATCATTGCAACCGGACACGTCTTATGATTGTAGTGAGAGAAGAACCTCTGGAGGTTAAGGATGAGGCTCTGTCTTGCCTTGGTTGCATTTTTGCTCCCGCGCACCCACCGATATGGCCGGTATCCTGCTGCCTCTGGTTATGCAGGGCGTTCTTTTCCTTTTATGCAGAAAATTCACGTTGTTCGGACGAAGGTGACGGCCGCGGCATAATTGCCTTGCGCCACTGCCTTGCCGGGTTATGATTATAGTCATGAGCACTGTTCCTGACACACGTCCGTGGTTTCGGTTCTGGCCCGAGGGTGTGCCGCGTTCCTTGGAGTATCCCCGGGTGCCTCTGTATGACTTGCTCGGCCGGGCCGCTGAACGTTTCCCGCAAAAGACGTTCTTGAAATCCGAGGGCAGGGCGTACTCGTTTGCACAGGTTGACGGTCTTTCCTCCCGCCTCGGCGCGGCGCTGACAGGGCTCGGCCTGCGCAAAGGCGAGCGTGTGATGCTGTTTATGCCCAACACGCCCGAGTTCGCCATCTGCTTCTATGGCGTGCTCAAGGCTGGTGGCACCGTCACCGCCGCCAACCCGATGTTCAAGGAATCGGAACTCCAGTACCAGATGCGCGATGCCGGCGCCCGGACAATCATAATCGACGAAGAGCTGCTCGAGACTGCGCAGCCGGTGCTTTCGGGTCTCGCGCCGGAACGCGTGATTGTTGCTGGTGATTGTGCGCACGACTACGGCAGGTTGGGCGACATGGTGAACTCGGCAGAGCCTGCCGCTCTTCCCCCCATTGACCCCGTCAGCGACACGGCGGTACTTCAGTACACCGGCGGCACCACAGGCATGCCCCGGGGCGCCATGATGACTCACTTCAACCTTGTGGCAAACGCCATCCAGAACGCCACGTGGTTCAAGTGGCACCCCGGCGATGTAATCATGGGAACGCTGCCTTTCTACCATACGTGGGGCTCATGCGTCTGCCTGAACTCGCCGCTCTATGCCGGCTGCTCGGTCACGCTGATGAGAAGGTTCGACCCCGTGCAGGCGCTCTCTGTCGTGCAGCGCGAGAGGGTGAGCATCTGGTACGGCGCGGCAACGATGTTCAACATCCTGCTGCACGAGCCGGCGCTGTCGCGTTTCGACCTCTCGTCCCTGCGCTACGTCAAGGCGGGTGCAATGCCTGTTCCCGAAGAGGTGCGCCTGCAGTGGAACGAGGCCACCGGCGTGCCGCTTGTCCTGGGCTACGGCCTTTCGGAAGCGTCGCCGGAGACGCACGACAGCCCGCTCGGGAGGGTCAAGCCCGGTTCTGTCGGCATTCCGCTCATTGACACCGATGCCATGATTGTCGAAACGCTGACAGGCCAGCACAAGCTGCCGGCGGGGGAGCCGGGGGAGCTTGTAATCCGGGGCCCGCAGGTGATGAAGGGGTACTGGAGCCCCGACGGCCAGGATGAGGGCGGCCTTGTGGACGGGTGGCTCTACACCGGCGACATCGCCGAGATGGACAGCGAGGGCTACTTCTACATCCGCGACAGGAAGAAGGACCTGATAAAATACAAGGGATACAGCATCGCGCCCGCGGAGGTCGAGAACCTGCTCTTTACCCACCCCGCGGTAAGGGAGTGCGCCGTAGTCGGCATGCCCGACCCCGTACTCGGCGAGGTGCCCAAGGCGTTTGTCGTGTGCGAGCCGGGCATAACTGTCACCGGAAAAGAATTGATAGACTTCTGCAGCGAGCGGATTGCCGCGTATAAGAGAATAAGGGAAGTGGAGTTCATAGATGAAATCCCCAAGAACGCGGTCGGCAAGGTGCTGCGGCGCATCCTGCGCGAACGCGGGAAGTCCGGCGCAGAGTGATTGAGCCTGTTGCATTCTGCGTGCTTCTTGTGGTAGCATACTGCACAGGGTCGTTGTGAGGTAGAAGTGATGAAGTCAGTTGACATCTCCAAAGCGGCGAAGATTTGTGAAAGCTTCATCGGGCGAGAGGTGGACGAGGCCCAGGCCAAAGGCGTGGTGCTGGGTATCTCCGGCGGCGTGGACTCCGCCCTCTGCGCGTACCTGTGCGCGCGGGCCCTGGGCCCGGAGAGGGTTACGGGGCTTATGCTGCCTTACAGGACATCCTCACCCGAGTCGCTCGAGCACGGAAAGCTCGTGGCTTCCGAGCTCGGCATTGAAAGCGAGGTTGTTGAAATCACCCCCATGGTCGATGCCTACTTCGGGGCGCATCCGGAAGCCGACAAGGTGCGTATCGGAAACAAGATGGCCCGCGAGCGCATGTCTATTCTCTTCGACTTCGCCAAACGCCTCAAAGCGCTGGTGGTCGGCTCGGGAAACAAGACGGAGCTTCTGCTGGGCTACTTTACCATATTCGGTGACGGGGGGTATTCGCTCAACCCCATTGGCGACCTCTACAAGACTGAAATATGGCAGCTTGCCGAGCACCTCGGCGTGCCGGAAGCGATTATAAAAAAGAAGCCCAGCGCCGACCTGTGGCCTGGCCAGACTGACGAAGGCGAGCTCGGCGTAGCGTACCGCGAAGCGGACGAGATTCTCTACGAACTCGTGGAGAAGAAGGTTCCCGCCGCGGATGTGGCAAGACATCTCGACCCGCAGCTTGTCGCAAAAATCGCCGACATGATGGAGCACACCGAGTTCAAACGCCGCATGCCCCGCATCTGCCAGGTGAGAGAGCTGCTCACGAACGACTCGCCCTGACACATTCAGCGGCCGGGCCTTTTTCCACAAGAGCAAATTCTCAAAGACGCGCAACTATAGACACCCATTCGCACCGTCCGGGTTTCCATGAACCAGTCGCGCATTTTACTTTTCACCGGCAGGTCGCCCAATCACATAATACGGGTTTTTCATGCCGTTTTCTGCTTTTCTGCTTGCGGCCCGCCCCGTTATCCTCAATAATGTGCCGTGTGAGGGAAACCCGTCCCCGGAACTCCAAAGAAGAGGAAGCCTCAAGATGCCTCATTATTCAGAAAAAGCGGAAGTCGTAATGCTCAGCCAGGCAAGTAGTTGTGCCAGAAAACCCGTATTATGCCTGGAGACCAAAGTGGACATTTTCCAGAAGAAAGCCCATAGGTGAAGAGAGATGTGCTGGCCAATTGAATAACGACCGCTACGGATGTATCACCAGCAACAAGAGTGGCATGATGGCTGAATCGACGGTGTTTACGAGAGTGCGAAGCGCTTTTTGGATGCGTGTCAATGAAAATGACGACGGCAGCTTCAATTTTTTCGTTTCACAAGACCTTTCTGCCGTCGTCAAGCACCACTTTCCTGAAGTGGAGCAGGCGAGCCCGACTGGTTGGAAATCCGGTAGCCACAACACGGAGAACGTTTGGATACCTGCGGACTGCGCTGACCAAATTAACGTCGACGAGATCAAGCAATGGGCTGAATTCGCTGGCAATCAATGCGTTTGGCTGAAACTTGGCAAACATCTCCAAGACCATTTCTCTGGCTCTGAAGTTGATTTCTGCGTTGCGGCGGATTTCAACCGCACGACCGATGGATCGGGGAATATTGGTCCGCGAAGTGTGTTGGGGGAGGCAGAGTCGCAGTTGAAGTATCACCTGGGGGCACTCACCCCGGAGAAGAAGCAGGAGTACTGCGCGTCAATGTCGCAATCGCTGCTGGATGCTTTTGACCTTTTGCCATTGCGGGGTGGTGGTACTCCATTGGGTACTGTTGTTTCACCCATTCCTGCCCAGGATGGCTCGAGCAGGCTTGCTTGGGCTTTCGCAAAACATGTGGCAGATCGCAAAGGAGTCGGGTTTATTGAGCCCCGACTCCTGGTTCAAAAACCACAGATGAAACAGTTGACCATCCAACAGAAGGTCACTGCATGGACAACAATTTACCAAACAGCCAACTCAGTCGCCCTTGATCCGGCGAGTGTCCAGGGGCGGGACGTGGTGATCGTTGATGATTTGTACCAATCGGGCATCACGATGTGGGCCTACGCAAAGGCGCTAAGGACTGCCAGGGTCAGGCGAGTTTTCGGTTTGGTCTGCGTGAAATCGATGAGGGATAGCGATAACCAATGATTCACCCCATACTCCAATTCATTCAAGCGAAAGGATCAGGCGAAGCAGCCCTTCGGCGACTGCTCTCCTATGCCGTGACTCACGGCGAGGATGCTGCTCTGGCTATTTGCTCGTCTGCTCATTCTCTTGAGGTTGAGATTGGGGTTAAGCCTGACGTCGCACAGAACATCTTGGAAGCCAAGTCAGCGGCTTTCAAGACTGCCGACGAACTTGATGATCAGGGGGTGCGTGTCATATGGCAGGGATCGTCCGGCTATCCTGAACGGCTGGCGAAAATCCTTCAGTCCGATGCGCCACCGGTGCTTTTTATACACGGGAACCAGTCACTTTTTGACGCGCCGGGTGTGGGTTTTTGCGGATCGAGGAAGGCATCCGAAAAAGGTCTTAGTATTACCGGGCGCTGCGCGATGCAATTGGCAAAAGATGGGATATGCATAGTGAGTGGGTGTGCTCACGGCGTTGACATGGCGGCACACAAAGCTGCCATGGAAAATGGCGGCACCACAATCTTCGTCCTCGTAGAGGGAATTCTTCGATTCCAGAGGAAGCGGGAGATTGCCGACTTGCTATCGGCGAGCAACCACTTGGTGGTTTCGCAATTTCCTCCGTGTCTGACTTGGAGCGGCCGAAATGCCATGAAAAGGAATAGCACGATTATTGGCCTCTCTGATGCGATGATCCTCGTTGAGTCGGGGCTGACCGGTGGTACATTTGCTGCCGGAGAGGAGACACTTAAGCGTAAAAGGCCACTGTTCGTCATGGACTTCGCGGAGCCAGGCCCTTCGGCGGAAGCCAATCCGCATTTCATTGAACAGGGCGGGATGCCTGTTCGTGGCAATAGGGAAGGGGTTCCCTCCCTTGATAAAGTGAGAGAGGTTGTCGCAAAGCAGTCGTGGCGGACCCCTTCACCAGATGGGGGAGTTCCGGGAACGCAACACTTAATTCCTCACTTTTGAGGAGTTCCTTGGTATCAGCCCTGCAGGAACGGGTTGTTCCGGCGCTCGGTGCCGACGGTGGTTGCCGGGCCGTGGCCGGGGTAGAGGACTGTGTCGTCCGGCAGTGTGAGCAGCTTCTGCTTGATGCCTGAAATCAGCTTCTCGTAGCTTCCGCCGGGGAAATCCGTCCTGCCAATCGAGTAGGCGAAGACCGCATCGCCGCAGAAGACGACTGTCTTGCCCGAATCTTCGTCTTTGGTGATGAGCGCAATACCGCCGGGCGAGTGGCCGGGTATGTGGACAATGTCGAAAACGAGCGAGCCGAGCTCGAGCTGGTCGCCTTCCGAGAGCGTCCTGTCGGCGGGCGGCGAGGTAATCGAGCGGCCCATGAAGCCGGAGAGGTTGGCGGCGGCGTCCGTAAGCATGTGGGCGTCGTCCTCGTGTATAAGAATCTCGGCGTCGGGGTAGGCGGCCTTGAGGTCGGCGTTGGCCCACATGTGGTCTATGTGCCCGTGGGTGTCTATTATGTAGACGGGGTGGTAGCCCTTTTCCTCGATACGTGCGATTATGTCGGGCCCGTCGCCGCCGGGGTCGATTACGGCGATGTCGTTGGACTTGCCATCGCCTACCAGGTAGCAATTGGCCTGAATCTCACCCACGACCATGGCTTCAATCAACATGCAGGGCCCTTTCTGTGTCTGCGAAAACAGGTCAGGAATTATAGAGATAGCCACCTGCCTGGTCAAGCGAAATTGCGCAACGAGGGCGCTCAGAGGGGTTTGGGGCGCCTGGCGAAGAGACTTTTTGAGAATTTGCTTGACTTTGGGGGCAGTGTAAATATACTAATTTTCGTGGTAGATCGCAAGAAAGGCAAGGGTTCGGGCAAGGTAAAGGGAGATCCGCACGAGGATTTCGTGAAGGCTCTCTCTTCTGAAGAGAGGCTGCTTATCACACTTCGCGACGAGCTGTATTCGGGGTCGTGGCAGAACCTGAAGCAGGATTTGCACGACCGCCTTCACGGCAAGCCTTACATATTCAAGCTTACTACGCGCATTGAAGAGGACTTGAAACGCATAGAGAAACTCGAGCGGTACGAGCAGGAACATAGCGTAAACCTTGCCCGCTATGTGGAGAAGGAGAAGGAATGAAGCTCTGGCTTACGGTTCTGGCAGTGGCGTTGGCGGTTACGGTGACAGTTGGCTGCATTGTGAGCCAGCAGGAGTACGAGGAGCGCAAGCGCGTATGGACGCTGCGGCCTAACTTCCCTCCTGTAGAGCTCAACCCCATCGGGTTTGAGAAGCGCTGGGAGACTCACCTGCGTGACCGCGAGATAACGAAGATGTGGACTATCAACTACCACCTCTACGCCGAGACCAAGGGGCACTGGCTCTACAAGATCGACGCCAAGAGCGGGTATGTGCTGTGGGTCTACGACATCGGCTCGGAGGTGGAGACAGACCCGTTCGTCTACATGTACAGCGAGTTTGAGAAGTCGGGGCTCAGGAAGTACAACGAGCTCTATTTGCTTGCAAGCGATGCCGTCCACTGCGTGGATGAAGAAGAGGGCTTCAGGGTCTGGAAGCACGACCTGCGCTTCACGCCGTCGAGCCCGGTGTTTGCGTCAGCCTCGCATTTCTACTACGGTTCCTGGGACGACCGGCTGCGGGCGGTTGACAAGGAGACCAAGATAATCACCTGGGAGTATGTCTCGAAGAACGACATAGTCGCGGGGGGGACCGAGAAGGACCCGACCATTTTCTTCGTCTCCGAGGATGGGAAAGCTTACTGTGCCGATGCCTCGCGCGGCACCATCAGGTGGGAGTATGAGGCACAGGGCCCCTTCAGCGCGACTCCGTACTTCTACAAGAACCGCCTCTACGTGGGCTGCCGGGACTACAATATCTACTCGCTGCGTACTACGGACGGGACGCTTGACTGGCGCTTCCCCTGCCAGGCGCAGGTGGTTGCGACGCCTATCGCGGTGGACACTGTGGTTTACTGCAGGGCGCGCAACAACTGGTTCTACGCCATTGACCGCAGGTCCGGCAAGGAGAAATGGCGGCTGCGCGATGGCGTGAAGCTGCTGCTGGTGGGCAGGGAGAACGCGTACGTCGTGACGAAGTCCAAGGAGATGGCCTGCATTGACAGCAAGAGCGGCAAAGTGCAGTGGAAGAAGCCTTTCAGGGATGTCAGTTTCTTCGTCACGAACGAGGCGGACAGGCGTTGCATAAGGAAGGGTCTGTCAGATTACCTGATTTACTTCGGCTACAAGAACGCGTGGTTCTTCTCCATAAGAGAAAAAGACCTGTACTAAGGAAATTGCGCCACTTCGGTAGTGTCCGGAGGTTTTATGAGAGGTTTTTCATACCTTGTTGTCGTGAGTGTCCTGGTGTGCGCTGCAGGCTGCTACATACCCCTGAAGGAGCCCAAGGGGTATTCCAACGAGCTCCAGCAGCCGCAGTTCCAGGACATCCCGATTCCTTTCAAGGGCGGGTACGAGTACATCGAGTCGGCGTCATTTACGTACGTATCCCCCGCCTCAGACTCGCTGCGCGTGGCGAAGATAAAGATTGTGGGCGATACGCGTGTTGACGAGATGGTCGAGTTCTACAAGCGCCAGATGGCAATTCACGGCTTCAAGCTCGAGAAAGAGTTCGAGTCCAAGACTGTGCACAAGACAGTCCTCACCTTTACGAAGACAGGCGAGAACGAAGAGTGCACTGTTGAGGTATGGCGCGAGGGCACCGACATTTACATCGAGTTGAAGCTCGGCCCGGTCTAACGCTCGGTCCGGGCGCGGCGCGCGTATCCTAAAACATCAAGACGGCACCCACGAACAGGCCTTCCATGTGCTCGTTGAGCTGGTACTCCATATCATCCTTCTTGGCGCCGAGACGGAATGTCAGATACCTGATGCCGCCCACAACCGCCAGGTTGGGTGTTATGTGTATCTCGATGTAGGCGTGGAAATCCATGTAGTCTCTTATCTGCAGGTCGTAGTCGGAGAAAGTGATGTTCATGATTCCCAGCTCGCCGCCGAAGCTTACGTACTGGCTCACGTTGAATCTCACGCCCGCGCCCACGTACGGGAGAGGGAGGTGCAGAATCTCTTCATCCGTGTCTCCCGTAGTCAGGTCATTGAGCCAGACCTGGTAGCGCTGGTATCTTATCCCGGCCATGGGGTAGAGGTCGAGCTTCTTCTGCGTGGCGAGGTCAACAAACATGCGCAGGTCATAGTTGTCTATCACCAACTTCGACTGCAGGTGGTCGCCCGCGGGATAAAGGGTCCCGTTGAAAATGACAGGCTCGTCAAGGTTCTTGTCGCCCGTGTACGTGTTGCGCCAGAACTCCATCTTGAAGCCGAAGCGCGAATACGAGATTATCATCGGGACAACTGTCTGCTGATGCACATCCATGCCGAGCGTGTCGAAGGCGTTGACAGAAGTTCCCAGGAGCACGCCGCTGGTTATCTTGACTTCGGCATTCAGCTCGTTAAGCCAGTAGTCGGCGCGAATCTGAATAGTCTCGTCGCCGGGCAGGCTCACCCCCTGCGCCATGGCGGGAGCTGCGAAGTACATAACCGATGCGGCCATAACTATCACTGTCAGAAACACAGAACGCCTCATGCCGGTTCCTCCTTGCTGGTTGCTCTACTACATTCTACGAAGTAGCGGCTTGTCAATTCAACTGAATTCTTGTCATATCTCATCATAGTCGGGCGGGGCTTGCGCAATTTTGTGGAAAACCCGCTTGACTCACCGAAAATCCATCGTATACTTCGGTTAGTTCCAATTCAAGGGGAGGTGACGCAGACAAACACCATAAATGCTGACTAACGCTGGTCTTTTTCTCAAAGGTCTTTCGGCCTAACATTGCAGTGAGAGAAAGGCTGCGCCGCTTGTAAGCTGCTTCGACAACCCCTTGTGAGACATGCGGGATAGACGTTCCGGGCGTTCTATTTGATGCATTATCTCTATAAATTCAGCACTTTCCGGCCGGGTTTCTATGTCGGTGTCTTTGATAGAGCGTATCTTGCTGACTTCTACTTACGCCTCTCTGATTCTGAAGGAGAGCTTTCTCGCCACAGAGTTCCGCTCCCCATTATGGAGTTGCAAAGCTCAGATTTCGCCATGTCCACAACCGGCACATAGTAAAGATGTGGAACAATAGTTGGAATCGGCTTCGCTGGGGGCATAGCGAACCCCGAAAAAACGTGCCAGTTGAAGGACTGACCAAGTATCTCTTTAGAGACTTGGAATTTTATTGTACTCTTCTTGACAATAACATTTGCCTTGTTCAGCACCTGGACATTGGCAATGGACCGTGCTGATTCGGCACTGCCATCGTCTTTGAGTAATACAACTATTTCGAACTTACCTGCCGTGATAACGACGGCTTGTCCAGACTGGTCTGTAGTAACTATATTCACATCCGTGCCGCCATCTAAATCCTTGTCGACGGCGATCTGAAACTGAACAGCCCCCTTGTACTTGTCAATACACTTCTCGATATTACCTCCAACCTCCACTTGAAAAACATAGTGTTTGTCAGTAGTGCTCACGGTAGCTGATATGATGTCCAAAGACTCGGGAATAGCGGCTTCCCTGTACTTTACTCCGAAGTACTTTTCATATTGCGGATGATCCAGCATGAAATCACGCCGTTCATCATCCAATCGATAGGGAATCGACAACTCTGTTTGTAGTGTTTGGCTATTTTTGCACCCTGCGAGAAGCAGGAACAGCAGTAATGAGAAGACAAGTAGCATTTTTGGCCCAGACATACGAGTCTCCTTCCAAGAATACGTGTCTGACGAATGCTACATACCCGGTCCTGGGGGGAAATCCTCTTTCTTACGAGGTATGTCTTTAGGCTTCGCAAAACGCGAAGGATATTCGTGTTCAGTAGACGCGGCTGCTCCTCCCCCTGCAGGCGTTTCTTTGTTTGTAGCTTTTACCTTGCCGGAAGTAGCGTCATATTCATATGTCATGCTGTCCTGCTTTCCATCCTTGTCATCGTCAGCTCCGCCGTCTGTAACTGTAGTAACAATCTTCTTGAGCACATTTCCGGGCCCTGCAGTCTTCTGTGGCCCTCCGCTGGCACCGTCGTCGTAAGGACACTTTGCCACCCATCCCCCAGGCTCACCGGGAGGCCCCCACTTCCCATCACCGTCCGTGTCAGTATAAACAAGGATTGCGAAGTAGTCAGCGGTTGAAGGGCGAGTTGCGTTCGTGCTGATAATCCACATCTCAACGGTTACGTTGTTGGCGAACTTCTCTGTATTATCTGCGAGAAGCCAATCCTTTTTACGATCGCCATTTATGTCTCTGGTTCTGGCCGTACCAGGAGGAACTGGCGATCCCTTGGCTTGCATGAAATACATGAACAACCCGCCCTCTACGTCGTCCCCTAATAGTATGTCGAAAGCAGTCTCCACCATAACATTGTTGTTTATCCGGGGTGAATAGGCAAAGTCTACTATTGGTGCAATGGAAACATCGGGAAGAGGAGTCCAGAAGGGTTGTCCAGGTGGAAGAGCAAAACCCGTAAACACTATCCAATTGAAATAGTCTCCAACGTACTCTGTAGCCACACGAATGTTTAAACAACTACCGGTAATTTCCGTTTCCAAATAATCCACAAGCTGGAAATCTCGTGTTATCAGAATTGCATTACTGCAATTGCCGGAGACAAAGATGAGGAAGTCGCTTTTTCCATCCGCGTACCTGTCAATAAAAACTCCGAATTGGGCCGCATTCCCATATTCGTCCAGACAAGGCTGGATATCATCGGCAGTCTCAATTGAGATGATGTTCGAACAGCCACACGGATACACTATAACCTTCCTAACATCCAGAGCGTCTGGAATCACGTCAGTGCTATCATATTGAACTCCAAACTGCTCTTCAAATAACGGATGATCCAATATGAAGTCCTTAGCTGGGTCACAGACTCCCCTCGGAGTACAACCGGCCAACACAAGGATCATGGCGAAAACGACAGTTACCCCTAATCGGGAGCACAACGCTGAAAGAACTCGCATTTTTCTCCTCCATGACTACTCACAAGGTTTCCACTATGCATCCACAACATAGCATACATGACATACGCCCTGCAGTAGGACATGTCAATGAAATGTAAGTGTTCAACTCCACACGGGCTTAATCGCATTCACACTTGATATATTCTACCCCCCCCCCCCCGCTGTCAAGAACATTTTTACTTTTTACGCTTCGGTTGTGCTGCCTGATAAGGTTGATTGCATCATACCGGTTAAGCCGGCGAAGTGCAAGCACTGCAGTGCCGGGAAATTCAACGGGCAAGGAGATGAATGTGCGATAGCGACCCGGCCCAGCGATTTTGGCGGAAGCCCCGCGTCTGCGATGCGGGGTTAACCGCGGGTCATAGACCCGCGGCTTCCCGGTCAAATTCCGGACAGCCATTTTGGGTAGGCGACAAGCACGAAGTGCCTGATATGCGCCTGGTAGAACAGTACCAGAATGGCGGCGGTGGCGAGGAAGGGGCCGAAGGGGATTTGCGGGTCTCTTCGCCGCGCGACAATCATGAGGCCCACGCCAATCACCGCGCCGATTGCGCTGCCGAGAAAGAAAGTCATTATGACTGCCTGCCAGCCGAGCAGGCCGCCTACCATCCCCATGAGCTTGACATCCCCGAAACCCATGGCTTCCTTGCGGAACACGGCCTTGCCCACCACGCCCACTGCGTAGGTCATGCCTGCGCCGACAGCTATCCCGAGGGCCGACGAGGCGACGGCGAGTCCGCGGTCGGACAAGGAGAAAGGCGCGGATACCTGCCAGTCCAGCCCGAGCCAGCCCAGGAGTTCCACAAAGCCCGCAAGGTGCAGCGCGGGGGCTGCGAAGCTGAGTACCGGCGCGAGTACGATACCCGGCTTGTCAATGCAGTCGGGGATTATCCGAAAGTCAATATCAACAAACGTGATTATCACAAGGGACAGGCAGAAGGCGCAGGAAACTGCAAAGACGGCCCACTCCTGGGCGAGGCCGAAATGGTAGGCACTCAGGCCGAAAAGAAAGGCGCTCAGGGCCTCAACGAGGGGATAGCGCCACGAGATGCCGGCTTTGCAGTGCCGGCAGCGGCCCAGAAGCGCAAGATAGCTCACAAGGGGAATGTTGTCATACCATGCGATGGTGTGCTTGCAATGGGGGCAGAAGCTGTTGCGCGGCTTGTTCACCGTAAGGTCTTCGCGCGGCAGCCTGTATATGGCGACGTTGGCGAAGCTGCCCAGCACAGCACCGAAGCAGGAAGCGGCTATGACTATGAAATAATCCATGAAAAAACAGCCAATGGTCAATAGGGAATAGACGATAGGGGAAAAGGAACAGGTCAAACTCCTGCTTCCCTATTGCCTATTGGCTAATGAATATTGGCTTTTTCGGCCTGGTTCACATGACGAAGCGCGAAGGTAACACAAATAGGATGTCATTGCGAGCGGCGGTCCCACAGGGACTCTCAAAAAAGTGGCTTCGCCACCGCCGCGTGGCAATCTCATCCTTCCAACTTGATGAGATTGCTTCGTCGTCCGCCGTACGGCGGACTCCTCGCAATGACAAAAAAGTGTTACCCGCATTTGAACCATGCCGCTTTTTCAGTTATTTTTTCTTGAGATTGAAGCTGACGCGGCTGCCGCGGTTGCTCCGAACATTCGTTTTCGCAGTGTCATCCCCGAGCCTGGCCTTGCTCGCCTTCAGCTCGTAGCTGCCGGGACGAAGGCCCTTCATCTCGAACTTGCCATCCTTGTCAGTGGTCGCTCGAACCTTTTTCTGCCCTGCGGGCATCTTTATCAGGGAGATTGACGCGCGGTCAACCGGCTTGCGGTCCGGCCCCACAACCTTGCCGCTTATCCATCCAGGCTTTTCGAGCAGCGCCTCGGGCGAGAGGCGGATTGAGTGCCTGGTTGTCCTCTTCTTCGTGACCTTTATCTGCTTGCTGCGATATATCTCTTCCCTGTCCCTGGTCACAGTCACGAAGTATGGGCCGGGCATCACATCCTTGAAGGAGTACCTGCCATCCTTGTCCAGCTTGAACGTCTGCTCGGGCTTTTTTTCATCCTTCTTGAGGTATCCGACCACGAGCCCTTTCACGGAGGCGCCCGAAGACCTCAGCGACACGATGCCGGTGATAGAGCCGGCTACGTCTTCCTTTCGCTGCAACTCAACAACCACAAACGTCCCCTCGCCGGCGGCGACCTTGATGTTCTCGCGGGTCTGGCTGATGTATTTCTTATGCGAGACCTTAACAGTGAAGGTCCCCGGGAGCAGGCGCGGGATGAAAAAGCCGCCGTCGTAGGCTACGCTGTTGGGGCCGCGGCTCTTTACTGTCGAGCCGACACTGCTGGGGCCGGATACGACCTCGATTTGAGCATCTCCTACTATCTCCTGCTCCTGGCCGAGGACTTGTCCGCAAATCGCGCCCGTCGTTGGTGCATCCTGCGCATGGATGAACGCAACAGCAGCGCAGAAGGAAACGAGACAAACCAGCGCAACCTTCACAATAGCCTCCTCACAGGCCGAGTTGGCGGACCCAGCCCAGATAGTTCTCCAGGTTCGTCTTCACGGGGCCTTTGGGTTTTTCCCCTTCCAGCAGTTCCGCTTTCTCACCCGCGGACACTGTCGCGACACCGGCCACGCCCAGGAGACTCACTTCGCCTGATTCCACCACCACTGTTGTCCTGCCGGAACTCTCATAGCTTACAAGAAACGAGGCCTTCCTCCCGTATACCTTCGCATCCGGGGTGTCTATCTGTATGTCCCTCTCGGAAGTCAAGACGTATATCTCTCCTCTTTCCAGCAGCAATTTCGTCCCATCGTGATAGTGCACCATGTCGAGCAGGGTCTGGTCTCCCACAGCCACATCCCTGCCTCCGGCAAACTTCAGCAGGCCTCTGCCCATCCTCGTCTGCACCCTGGCGCTACGGGGTATTTTCTGCCCCATGCCCGCCGCGTAGAATGATTTGCTCCCGAACAGCGCCAGCTCAAACTCGCCTTCAAGCCTGCCGAACTCGCCGATCTTGGGTATGTCAGGCGCCGAGTGAGTCAGCAGCAGGGCGAAAAGCACCACTACCAGGACCCCGAGTCCTGCGGCAGCACCGGCAAGTGCCTTTGGCACTCCCTTGACAGATTCCGCCAGGTGCACCTCGGCGAGCCGCTGGGCCACCATGCCGCTGAAGCCGTCGGTGAGCTTGAGCGAGGCCAGCGCCTTGCCGAGCAGCCTGTCCGCGCCCGTGATAACATTGAACCTGACCCTGCAGTTCTCGCACTCCAGCGCGTGGGCCCGGGCAGCCTGGGTCTCCTTGTCTGACGTCGCCCGGTCAATCTGCCGGGAAATCAGTCTCAAGCACTCGTTGCAGTCAATCGTCATATCTTCGCCGGAGTCCAAATCCTGTGTTTGTCAAGGGCCCTGCTTCAACAGCGGCTCCAGGACAATGCCGAGCTGGTGGCGCGCCTTCGCGATTTCCTCATCCGCCAGGCTCGCCTCTGTCGCCATGGCCGCGGCGATATCCGGGTAGCTGTTACTGTAAATGTGCAGCAGGCACAGCGCTTCCCGAGCCTCGTCCGAGAGCGCACCAAGCGCCGCTATGCCGAGCTCATTCTTCGCCTCAGCACCCAGGCTCCCTGGTCCGCCTGCCTCTTCCAGCGCCTTC
This sequence comes from bacterium, assembly GCA_030669415.1. Classification (GTDB taxonomy): domain Bacteria; phylum Planctomycetota; class SKW154; order SKW154; family DAOVDS01; genus DAOVDS01. Next base: position 4,452 of record DAOVDS010000031.1, on the reverse strand, counting down.
TCGACCTTGTCTTTCCCAGCGTCAACAGTGAGGGACGCGCGTCGCTTCCCCGCCATGCGCCTCGCTACGGTGGCCCTCGTGATGCTCGCAATCCAGGGAGCTATTGGCGCAGTCTCCGGGAGTTCCGCAAGCTCCTTGGCTGCCTCCACGAACGCATCCGCGCACGCAAGGCGCGCAGTCTCGCTGTCGCCCGAGCGCGCGAACGCGACCGCAAGACTCAGGTTGGCATACTTGCGCAGGAATTCCCTGTAGGCGCCCTTGTTGCCCATGTTTGCCTGAGTTATTATGTCGGAGTCGTTCAAACCCGAAGCTCCCGTCCAACACGCCGGAACCTGATTATACGCCTTGCGTGCCGCCTTTCAAGCAAAATCAGAAGCGGCTGCACGCACGGTGAGCGCCCCGGGCTCTCAGGAGGGAAGTTGTTGACTTTGGGCCACTGAGGCGTTAGCCTTCTATCTTTCGCATCTTACTATTGCGATGACTTGCCCGCGTGAAGACTGCCCTGGACATAAGTGGCATAAACAGCAGGCGCGACATGCGCCGCACAGTCCTGAGACTTGTCTGGCCGGTCATAATACAAAACCTTCTCATAACCCTGTATTTCTTCACCGACAGGGTAATGGTCGGCCGGGTGGGAGAGACAGCGCTCGCCGCGGTTGGCATCGCCGGGCCGATACTGTGGTCTGTTTCTATGGTGCTCATGGCGATTGGAGTTGGCACCATGGCTTGCGTCGCACGGGCTGTGGGTGGAGGTGACCATGCGAAGGCGCAGGCGAATGCTGCAACAGGCCTGTCTCTCTCCCTCCTGGGCGGTATTGCCGTCTCTGTGGCCGGTATCCTTCTCGCCGGCCCACTCATTCGCCTGTGGATAGACGAGCCCGATGTCGTGCTTGAAGGCAGCTTCTACTTCGGCACCATCATTGCCGCGTTCTCACTCACCTTCCTCGGCATGGTCGCGGCAAACATCCTCAGGGCCGCCGGCGACACTCGCACGCCGATGCTGGTCGGCATCCTCTCCAACAGCTTGAACATCTTCGGCAATTACGCACTGATATTCGGCAAATTCGGCATGCCCGAAATGGGGCTTACCGGCGCGGGGCTCGCAACCGCATTATCGAAAACGCTCGAAAGCCTCCTTCTTCTGCTGCACATCTTCTCCGCGCGCAGTGCCGTTCACCTCCGGTTCCGCTCCTTTCTCATGGTCACAAAGCAGACGATATGGAGGGTGGTGAAAGTCTCGCTGCCCGCGGCGGTCGAGCCTCTCTTCGTCCACTCCGGCTTTCTGACATTCACCAAGATTGTGGCGATGATGGGCAAGACCGCAGTGGCGGCGCACACGATTGCGATAGGCATTGAATCAATAGGCTTCATGACTGCAGAAGCGTTCTACGCGGTTACCGCCGCCATTGTCGGGCAGAGCCTCGGCGCGGGCCGCAAAGACCTCGCCGAGATGGGTGCAAGGGAATCCATGAGGATAAGCGTATTCATGCTCACCGGCGCCGCCATCGTCTTCCTGCTGCTGCCGCAATACCTTGCGCGAATCTTCACCGACGACCTCAACCTGATTACTGTCGCCGCAATTTGCGTTGCAATCAGTGCGCTGGAGCAGCCGTTCCTGGCAATAGCAAATATATACAAGGGCGCGTTCCAGGGCGCGGGCGACACCAGGACCCCGGCGATTGTGGGCGCTCTGTCTGTCTGGATTGTGCGCGTGCCCGTCGCCTACTTTCTCGCTATCGTCCTGGGGTGGGGCCTTGTAGGCATCTGGGTTACAACCATTGCCGACTGGGGCGTTAGAGCCAGCATCTACTTCTTCATCTTCCGCCGCGGGAAGTGGAAAGACACCAAAATCTGAGAGCGCTACCGGTTGAGATACTCCAGCCCTATCGCCTCGGATTTGCGACCGCGCCAGTACGCGCACAAGCCCCAGAAATACGCCCGCAGCGCCTTGAAGTGAAACGGGTTGGTCCGTATCGCCCGCCAGAGGTAGCTGCGGTTGCGCCTGACTATCGCCTGCGGGAGCCTGCCGTTTCCAAGCCGGTAGTAGTAGTGCGCAAGCAGCCTGCGGTACTCGCCCGCGCTCATGCCCGCCTGCCTGCCGTAGCGAGTGAAGTTCTTCTTCAGGCCGTATATCATCCGGTCAATAAAGTCCGGACTGCCGCGCAGCGAACCCTCCCGCATCCTGTAAGAGGCAAGCGTCCGGATTTCATAGTCCACCTCATAAAAAGCGCTTACCCGCAGCCACATGTCCCAGTCTTCAGCGGGAGGCATCGCCTCGTCAAATCCGCCGGTATGCTCAAAGACGCTTCGCCTGACCACCACCGTCCCGGTCCACGCCAGCCCGTGCTTCATCACCTGCCGGAATATCCTTCCCCTGTAGAAGCGCCCGAGCCGCGTGCGTATCTGCCTGCCTTGCTCATCTATGTAGTCGAAGTTGCTGTACACAAGCCCCACCTTCGGGTTCTCAAACAGGGGAACCTGCAGGGACAGCTTCTCCGGCTTCCACAGGTCGTCCGAATCGAGGAATGCAATCAGCTCGCCGCGTGCCGCCGCAATGCCCGTGTTCCTCGCCGCCGCCGGCCCGCCGTGGCCGCGCTCGAGCAGGCGCACCCGGCGTCCGAACCGGCGCACGACATCGCGCGTCGCATCCGTCGAGCCATCATCAACAACGACGATTTCGACAGGCCCATAGCTCTGCGCGAGCACCGACTCGATTGCGCCGCCCACGTACTTCTCGCAGTTGTACGCCGGCATCAGGGCCGTTACAAGTGGGTTTGCCATATCACCGATTCACCAGTTCCCCGCGAACATGAATACTTACACCACAACACCCGCAGATGCAAGATTTTTAGCCGCGTTGCCTGCAACGCGGGATGAAATGACAAGCTGAACGGTTCTCCCGCGGGGACTTTGTCAAAAGTGGTTCCGTCACCCCGCGGAAAACAAGCCCCGCCGTTTACGATGGTATGTTGCCTCCAGGCGTGGTGGAAAAGCAAGAAACACGTCGGGCTACAATACCTTGGATTCCACTACTGCTCTTTCTTCCTCGCTTAGGCCGTACAGGTCATAGACAATCCTGTCTATCTCACGCTCAAGCTGCTCGATTTCTTTCTCGGCTTCTGAGATATGCAGAACCGGCGCTTCCGCGCGGAACTCCGCCATGAGCATCCCTATCTGCTCGAGGTTGAGCTTCGGGTCATCAGGCTCATGCGGCCTGAAATAGGGGATTTTCAGCGCTCTCAGAACAACCTGCGCCGCCTTGCCCTTGCCCCATTTCTTCTTATTGGAATGTTCTTCAAGAAATGTCCTGACCGAGTAGTAAAAGAAAAGCCGGATATCCTCGTCTTCGACCGTTATTTCGGCAATGTCTTCGCTGATTTCATCAACAACGGCTGACAGAAGCAGCTTGTTTCCCTCTTCCCTGACGTTGATTACAGTCACCGTGCCTTCCACGTCCGAATCAATCAGCATCTTCTTCTTCAAGACACCCGAATACGCACCCTCAAGCCAGTAATAGCCCTCAAACTGCTCGAAACTTGGCGAGTAATTGTTGACATGCTGGTAAAATAGGGATGTGGATAAACGTATGTCCTTTTGAAGCTGCATCTGCCTTCTTGCACTCTCAGCTAATTTGATTTCCTTCGATGTGTCGCAGGTTGGGAATTTTTCTATGAATTCGCTGAAGAGCCTCAATCTTCCTCTCTCATCGAAATCACCAAGAACACTGCACGTGTCGGCCATCCAGAAGAACCCCAGCCTGGAGTTGAGAAGAGCAAGCAGTCCAATGTCTTTAATAGGCAGGATGTACGTCGTATTTGTTGAAAAGAAACCAGTCTCATCGTATGCAAACCTGGCTGTCATTGATATGTCAGGATAAACTATCTTCGGCCTTTCGAAGTCTTCATAGTAATCTACAGTGTCTTGGATTTCATACCATTTATAATTGCCGGGTTTTCTACCCCTCTTGTCCGTCTTATTCTTCTTTGGTGTAAGGTCTGCTTTATATTTTGAAAGATGCTTTTTAACAGCAGGATAAGAATCTATATCAATTCCTCGACGGCTAAAGATAAGGTGTTTTCCTTGGTAGTTTATCTGGTACCTGCGGACATCATCGCCAACTATCAGCGGTTTTATGATTTCCTCCGATTTCGGGTCTTCCTTTATAAGCGTCGCGCGTGTGTCTGAGTTAATTATGAATGCCTCGTTGAAACCTGTAAGTACGCCACGACGTATTGAAGCCCCATGCGACTCCAGGTACTCCACAAGTTGCGTTCCGGCCTTCTCCATTTTTTTAAGCACAGCCATTTCCTCTTCCGAGGCGAGTGTCCAATGTTCCCCGGAGACGGCCTCGCGGCTGAGAGTCTGGGCGTGCTTCTCGACTTCTTCAGCTACGTTCTCGAACCCCTTGTTCCGCACAGGTGTAAATGAAATCTTCTCGGCGGGCGCGTCTGT
>DAOVDS010000013.1 GCA_030669415.1 bacterium | reverse complement strand
GGCTGGATTATCGATACTTACAAGGTAGTAAATGAGAGTAACGAATCAGACAACACGGCATACAAGCAAGGCTATCAACTCACTGTTATCGGCGGACCGCCGCCGCCGAATCCCGAACCCGTGAGCCAGACAGGTTGCTCGCTCGGTGGCGGAACTGAAAGTCATAGTGGGATTGTGGGATACTTGCTGCCATTTCTGCTTCTTGGCCTGTATATAGTCTTCCGGAAGAAGCGCCTGGGTTACGTTCAAGACTAAGCTGCTGCGTGTCCTACTGAGAGGAGAAAGTATGCAGAAGCCAGGTGCTGTTCTGGTTGCCATTTCGATTTTGGCTATTGCCAGCGGTTGCGCTACAGCTCAACGCGGACACTTCCCAGGTTCCTCGGGCAGCACAAGCTGCCACACCAACGGAATTGCTGCGCATCTGTTTCAGGCACGAGGGCAGGCACGACCTATACAGGTGGGGACGGTCAACTCGGAAGTCGAGTGGAAGTGGGGAATCAGAGCAGGGGGATATGTTCCCTTCGCCGCAAAGGATGCTGATTTCTTACCCGGGCCGTTGCTGGGAGCCTGGGTTGGCCGGAAGTCGAAAGGGGCAAAAGGGAGATTCGAGCTCAGTTTAGATGGCACTCAGTCTGAATCTGAGTACGTGGAGACGGCATCGGAAACGACTGACGCAACTTCTTTTTTCCTTCTGTTGCGCGCGAACTACGTTCCGACGATAGGAAAAACCAAGACATTCGACTTCTACGGCATTCTCGGCGTCGGGGTGGCAATAGAATCTGCAAGAAGCACGACAGAATACACCGATCCCACACTTGGCACTGACAGGGACACGGTTACGGGATTGACTCCCGTGTTGAATTTTGGGCTAATAGTCCAATCAATGCTTTTCAACAAGATGACAGTTGACTTCAGGATAGAAGCTGTCCTCATGCCATTCAGTAAGAACGTCCGCGGCGCCCTGACCCTGACCGCAGGCTTTGTGTTTTAACGTGAGTTATCACCAGTGATGCCAACTCTTTCACGATAGCCTTAGAGGAGAGTGGAAGATGCAGGAAGTGCTTCATTTCATCGGGCAGCTTGAGATTGACAAGCCCTTCGGCGGTACGAAGATAAAGTTCTATCCCATCAGGTTCAGGGAGGTGGCCGACCCCGAGGACTACCTGACTATGGATGAAGCGATTGTGGGCGAGGCCCTGGAGGTTATTGAAAAGAGCGAAGGCGGCAGCGTGCCGGAGCTGCGTGTCAAGAACAACTCCGACAGGAAGGTGCTGCTTGTCGATGGCGAGGAGCTGGTAGGCGCCAAGCAGAACCGTATCCTGAACACCACCATTCTCGTAAACGCGAAGACGGAGACAATTATCCCCGTAACCTGTGTCGAGCAGGGCAGGTGGGGCTACCGGAGCCGCAAGTTCTCGCCGGGCTCATCAGCCTATTCGCGGCTCAGGCGCCAGAAGTTGGAGCAGGTTTCTCGCTCACTGAGAGAACGCGGCGACTACAAGAGTGACCAGTCCGCTCTCTGGCTTGAAGTGAACCGCAAACTGGATGTTTCAGGCTCGTCTTCCGGCACCTCCGAACTGCGCCAGGCATATATGGACAAACAGAGAGAGGTCCGCGAGCAAATCGGGGATGCCAAACCGCCCGACGACGCAAATGGCGTGGTCGTTGCCATAGGCGAAAAAATCTGGTGCGTGGATGTCTTCGACAAGCCTTCGTCGCTGAGCAAACTGTGGGGCAAGCTATCCACAGCCTACGCCATGGATGCGCTGGAAGAGGAAAAGGAGAAGCCAAAAGCTCCCTCGGTGGATGAAGCCAGGCAATTCGTGGAACAGGCATCTTCGGCAAGGCTGGAGCCATACGATTCAGCCGGGCTGGGCAGCGACGTGCGCATTGAAGGTGATGACGTAATCGGCTCGGCGCTTGTCTACAACGACAAGGTGCTCCACCTGAGCCTGTTCAACCGCAAGATCGGGGATAAGCCTCTTGCGTAATATCTACCTTGTCGACAGAGAGGTCACAGACGAGAACCTGCGCCCTCTCGCACAAGCACTGCTCAACATTGCGAGGTCTGTCGGCAAACTGGAGGACGTAGTTTTTCTCAACTTCCTGCGCGGCTGCGACATCCCCACCAAGGCAGTCTGCCGCCTCCTCGACAACAGCCACACCATCCTGACAATCCCGCTGAGCCCTGACGAGGTGTCTCGCCACACCCTCGAACTTCTCCTTGATGAACATCTCGCTGACAAGGACCTTTCTGACAAACATCTTGTCTGGATAGAAGAAGCCCTTTCGCTTGGCATGGGGGCCGGCCTGCTCAGTTACCTCAGCGATTTCCTGGGTGATAACTTCAAGCGCTTTTCAGTTCACTTCCTGTGCGCGGAAAACGCTTCTATGCTTCACCCCGGCAGGCTGACTCTTGTTGAGGACGTTGTAAGGGAAAGCAGGGGGCGAATCGAAGTAAACTACATTCCCGTGCCGGTCCTGCACTGGATGGACAACAACAAGACTCTCGGCATGAACTGGGGCCGCCGTTACACCTTCATTCTGCATCCTGACTGGATACCGGACAAGGATGACTACGATGCGGCATCTGACTCGAAACAGCAGCTTGAGGAATACAAGCCGGGTGGGCCGCTGCAGTTTATCAAAGAGGACTCCCTGGAGTTCGGGGAATATGTCAGCCGCAGGCGCAAGTTTATCCAGTTCTGCTACGAGAATGTGCCCTACCGCGACAAGCACATAGAAGGTGGCGAACTGTACGTCGGGGATATGTGTTTGCCAATCCCTCGGCTTGAAGAGTGTGTCAACGACCCCCATACTCTCTGGTGCCGGGAGGATATGGAGCTTTCTCAGAAGTACCGCTGGCTGCGCTCCGACCCGAAAACCATCGTTGTGCCTAAGGCATCGAATCGTGCCGAGTATGACGCCCGACTACTCGCCATGATGCGCTCCCTTTGAGCCGAGCTACAGGTGCAGACGACCTTCTGCTTACGAACTCAACGGCACGCTGTGTGGGTCAACCGTCTGGCATGTCATTCTGCTTCGAAGCAGACTTAGCAATCTGTTGCCCTTATGGTCTGGTCGGGTCATATCACCCTGTAGAGCATCCCGAGGAATTGCGTGGCTGCGAGTGGTTCGGGAGCATAGTTGTCAAGCCCCTTGTCGGAACATATCATTACCGCAAGCTGCTCGTCACCCTCTGCCGGCAGGCCGTGAGAGCCTTTTACGAGCCCCGGGCGAAGCGGTATCGTTTTGGTTTGCGCATCAACGAACAGTTCACAGGGGTCATAACCCGGCTTGTTGTGTATATCAACCGTGCGGGCGAAAAACGGCGCCTTCCCGTCATCGAGCCAGTAGTAGTACGGGAACCAGCAGTCTCTCTCGGCGAGTGCAATCAATTCGCCGCTGTGCTCGTGATGGATTTCCAACTCGCGTTGCTGCGAGCGGTCAAGCACAGAAGCAATACCCTCTATGCCTCCACTACACCCGTCTTGCGGTAGATGTGTGCAATCTGATGGTCAACAACCGCGAACGCATTGCTCTGCTCGAAGTCGATGTACTCGCATTCTCCAATCTCACGCACTACAAGGAGTCCGTTCTTCCGCAGAATCCTGTTGAGGCACACATGCCGCTTGACAGGCACAAATCCGTATTCCGATACGACAAAGAGTACCACATCCTCTTTGCCGTATTCCTTCCGGAAATCGGCAAAGGTGCTCACCACGCCATCAACGAACGAGAGTTCTTTCTGGAGTTCTTCCGAATTGCGCCTGCGACTGCTGCAGCCGCGACAGAGCCATATATCCCGATTATCCAGATACCCACCCGTTTCACGGATTGCGCTCCTTAAAGGCGAATAAGAACATATAAGCAACTCCCGTGCCCGCGTCTTTCGCAACCACGGCTTAATCCATGGGGTTGCGTCACAACCTTAGAGCAATAAAGGCATTATGTGAGCATGGGAGTGTCTTCATATCCGGGTAAATCCGGTGCCGTGTACAACTAATGACCACGCCCTGGCTAATTCCCGTTCAGAGCGACTTCTGCTCTATCCTGGGGCCGCCACGCGCGTCCATTCTGTCAGTCGAGAAGCTGTTGGATGTTTTGATATGAGCCGCCGCTTACCTCGGCTATCTCGCGGGCCAGGCCGACCTGGAGCAGACCTGCTGATGCGTCGAGCACAACAATGTGAATGCCGCTATTGCTGATTTTTTCGGCAAGACGTAAAACCTCGCCCTTCACGTCGGCGCTTTCAATCGGCACGTTGCCGCGCCCGTCGCTCACCAGCACGAGTACTGGTATGGTGTTCTTGTCTTTGAACATCTCTTGTTTCAAGAGGCGGAATGCCGACAGCAGCCCTGCGGCAAGCGGTGTCCTGCCGCCGGTTGGAAGCTGTTCCAGGCGCTGTCTGGCGAGCGACGTGCTGTTTGAGAGCGGCAGCAGGATATTTGCCTCTCTGCCGCGGAAGGCAACGAAGGCGACCTTGTCGCGCTTCTGATACGCATCCTTCAGGAGGGCAAGACAGGCGCCCTTTGAGAACTCCATGCGCCGCTTTGCACCCATCGAGCCTGATGCATCGACGGCGAAGACTATGGCCGTTGCCCTGCGTTTCTGGCGAATCTTCTGGCGTATGTCATCTTTTTCAGGCTGCGGGCTGCCTTTACGCAGCACTGCCGCGCGAATCGTAGCATCGAGTGCGATATCGGTTGTCGGCCCTGTCGGATTTCTGAAGCGAACATACCGGCCCGAGTGGCAGGCGAGGGTTTTTGCGCGTCTCCCGTGGCCTGTACGCAGCTTTCTGTCACGTTTGATGCGGAATTTAGGCGTTTTGGTCTCCCCAACAGGAAAGACCTCCTCGCGTGTATGCGGGGCCGATGTGCTGCCGTTCCCGCTCTCTTGGGCTTCACGCGGCGGCGGGCGGTTTCGTTCGTGCGGCTCGCTGTCTTCTTCCTCTTCCTTGTTCTCCTTCTTTTCGTGTTCTTTCTCTTCCGCCGACTGCACAGCCTGCTCAATCTTCTCCCTAACCGGCTGGGGCGGCTCGAAGATGTCCGTTCTTATCCTGTGCGGCAGGACAAGCTGTGCCGCTTCGATAACATCATCGCGTTTTGCATCCATTCTGCTGTCAAACGCCGCTATGGTCTTCGCACAGCGTGTTATCAGTATGTCGGCGCGATGCCCTTCGACACCCGCGTTTATGCAAATTTCAGATGCGAGGCGCAAGAGGTCTTCGTCGGCTTTCACTTCCCGGACAGACACGCGCGCCTTCACTATACGGTCGCGCAGTTCCTGTTGTTTCTGCGCGTGCTCCGCCATGAATGCCTTGGGGTCACGCTCGAACTCCTCTACCACGCGGATGATGCGTACTCGCTCCTCCATCGAGCTGAGTGTTTCAACATCCACCTGCAGCCCGATGCGGTCAAGTATCTGTGGACGCAAATCGCCCTCTTGCGGGTTCATGGTGCCGATGAGAATGAACCGGGCCGGGTGCGAGAATGAGACGCCCTCGCGCTCGATGACGTTCACTCCCATTGCGGCCGCGTCGAGCAGCACGTCGGCAAGATGGTCGTCCAGGAGGTTTATCTCATCGATGTAGAGAATCCCGCGGTTTGCAGAAGCGAGAAGCCCGGTCTGTAGAGCGCGGACACCTTCCTTCAGTACCTTCTCAATGTCGATAGTGCCGATTATGCGGTCCTCAGTTGAGCCGAGTGGAAGCTCAACGACACGTATTTTATGCCGGTGGGATGGGAGCGTTTCACCGCTTTCAAAGCGCTTGTTGCATTCGTCGCACTGGAGCGTTGGCTCCGTCGGGTGGCAGTTGAAGGGGCAGCCTTCCACCACGTCTATCTCGGGCAGCAGGTCTGCAAGCGCCCGCACTGCGGTTGACTTGGCAGTGCCGCGCTCGCCGCGAATGAGCACGCCCCGAAGGTCAGGGTTTACAGCGTTCAAGATGAGCGCTTCCTTCAACAGTTCCTGCCCCACTATGGCGGAAAAGGGAAGGACAGTCCTTTCGATATGATGAGTCACTTGTCTTTACCTCCGTGCATTGACTGATGTGCTTCTGCGATTGCCTCTTTCCAGTGCTTCAGCTCGTCGAATCCCATGACATCGATGGCCCCGCCCTGGAAATCGCCTCTCGTATCTCCCATTGCTCCTTCAAGCCAGCCTTCTATCTCCATGTAGGTATCCTTGAGCTTCTCCAGGACTTCCGGGTCCGCGTCCCACAGGCCGCGCTCGTGCGCTTCAAGCAGCCTGCGCACCATTTCTTCAAGGGCCCAGGGATTCTTCTCTTCGAACCACTTACGCATGTCTGCATCCAGGGCAAACTTGCGGGCGATATCGTCAAATATCCAGTCATCCACTTCCTGGGTTGAAGCTTCCCAGCCGTAGACGCGGCCAACCCTCTTTGAGATTTCACCTGCTCCCTTGTAGCCGTGGCGCTTCAGGCCTTCTATGTACTGTGGGTTAAGGAGCTTGCTGCGAACTACACGCCTTACCTCGTCTGCAAGGTCGCGCACCTGAACGTGCTGCGGCTCACGTGTATCGCCGTAATAGGATTTCACGTGCTTGCCCGAGGCCACCCTGGCCGCGGCAGTGAGGCCGCCGTGGGTGCCGAAGTAGCAGCAGCAGCCGAAGAGGTCGTACTCATCCGTCACAACCTTATTGTATGTGACCTCGACGCTTTTGAGACTTGAGCTGAGCTCGCGGTATGCTTTCTTGCCGAAAACGCCTTTGCCGTAAGCGTATCCATTCCAGTAGACGAAGATATCCGCAAGGTCCTTCTCATCTTTCCAGGCGGAAGCGTAGATGGCAAGCTGCACCCCGGCACCGTATGTTCCTGGCTTGCTGGCGAAGAGCCGCAGGGTGGCATCGCGCCAGGCCAAGGCATTATCGGGCGATTCGCCAATTTCAGCAAGTTTCTCAAAGACGTGCTTACGCGGGAAGTTCATCTCAAGAGGCTCGTCGAGCGCCGCTACAGCCTGTATTGCTTCGTCTATCACTTCCATGCAGTTTGGGAACTGGTCTCTCAATATGCCTGACAGGCGAATTGTGACATCTATTCTTGGACGTCCCAGCTTCTCCAGAGGAATTATCTCAATACCTTTCAACCTGCCGTTTGATTGCCAGACGGGAGCCACACCAAGCAAGTGCATTATTTGCGCCATGCCTTCGCCATCCGCCCACATTATATCCGAGGCTGTCCAGTATATCCCTATATTCTCCGGTACGTGCCCCTCTTCGCGTACATGCTTGGAGATGACTGCCTCGGACAGCTTCGTGCCCACCCGCCATGCCGCTTTTGTAGGAACACGGTGCGGGTCGAGCGAGTAGAAGTTCCTGCCGGTAGGCAGTATGTCATCCCTTCCTCTTGAGATAAGCCCAGCGGGACCTGGCGGGATGTAACCTCCGTCAAATCCGTTGAGCAGGGATTCTATCTCTTTGGAATTATCAATTCTCCTGCTTATGTCGAGAATGCGTTCCCTGATTTGGGCAAGTACAGTTAGCCGGCGGGCTTGCCCGCCGTCATCGGTGCCAGAACGCGGCGAACAAGTTCGCCGGCTAACTTGAACGCGGCGAAGTGCCGCAGTGGCTGTGCCACCTTGCAGGAATTCGTCTATCAGTTCGGTTGACAGGTGCTCGGCCTCCTCGAGTAACTTACCGTAAGAAAGATTGTGCATTGCGGAAATTTCGCCGGGCTGCGCGAGAGCTTCCTCCAGGTCAAAGTCCAGAATCTCAGCCACCGTCCTGCGAAGTGAGGGAGAATCAGGCTGCTCGTATTTCAGTATGGAGAAGATGAACTGAGCCCTTCTCTTTCCCTGCGGCAGTTCGCCAAGGATGTGCATGCCGTCCTGGATATGGCTGGTTCTTATCAAACTGAGTGCTTCGTGAGTTTTCCGCACAGTTTCGTCAAACGGCACATCTTCTGACAGCCGTATTTCGGAATCAAGCTTGGCCGACCTTATCGCATCGAGAATCAGGTGCTCGAGCGCGTGAGCGCGGGCTTTATCGCCTATTTTTGCCTGCTGGTACTCGGCAAGCAGGCGGTCTACTTCTTCGAGTTTGTCGTAGAGCCCCCCGGCCCTGAGAACAGTTTGCATGTGGTCTACGAGCGTTGCGTAACTTCGCCTCTTTGCTATTACTCCCTCGGCCGGATTGTCAGCGTTGTATATGTAAAGATGCGGTAGAGTCCCTATCGCCGCATCGGGGCAGCAGCTTGCCGATAGCCCCGTACCCTTGCCAGGCAGGAATTCGAGATTGCCGTGCGTGCCTACGTGTACAATTGCGTCAGCGCCGAACTCGTTCTCAAGATATGAGTAAGTGGCGAAATACTGGTGGGGCGGTGGAATATCAGGGTCGTGGAGAATCTTACATACCTGGCCGTCGCAGCGCGGGCCTGCGCAGCCGCGTTTGGGCTGAACGCATACGACGGCGTTGGCGTACTCCACGCCTGTAATGACAATCTTGCCCTCATAGAGCATTGCGGGTGGCACACCGTTTACTTCTTGCCCTGGAGGCTCGCCCCAGGTTGAAACAACACGCTCCTTGAGTGCCGGTTCCTGTTTTTCAAACCATTCGAGGTATTCATCTTTTGATACGTAGGCGAGAACTCCGCCCTTTTCGACAATCTCTTCGACGGGTGTCCAGCGAAACTCGGAGATTGCCTTGCGTTCCATAATGGTGCCGATTAGTTCTTCGCCACTTGCGGGGACTTCCACCTGATAGCCGTACTGCTTCATGCGGGCAAGGATGCGGGCAACGCTTTCGAGAGTGTCCAGGTGCGCCCCGCCGCCGACGCTCGACTCGACGCCGGCACAGGGATTGTTATGGAGAATGAATGCTATCCTGCGGTCTTCGGGCTTTTTCCTGCGCAGGGCGACCCATTTGGCGACTCTGCGTGCAATTCGCGTTACCCTGTCGGGAATCGGTGCACGCTGCTCGGTATCCGAGTCCGCAATTGCGCCTGCAATAAGAGGTTCTATGACCCCTTCAAGTTCAGGCATGGAGATTGACCATGCAACGCCTTGTCCAATTCCGAGCAGTTCCTCGCGCCACTGCGAGACTGTTTTTCGGTAAGACACGACCGGCGACATCACCGGTACGCCAAACTGCTTGAATATCTCGACGCCACCCGTGGTGGCGCGCCTTGCGCGCTGCTCTCCTGTTCTCCTGTTCTCCTGTTCTGAGCAGTTGAGCAGTTGAGCAGTAGAGCTGCCTTCGGCCTGTTGAGTTATCGGGAAAGAGATCATTTTTATAAGCAACTCAGCCCGCGGGCCCTTTTCATGCTCGAAGAAATACTCCTTCAGTGCCCATGCCGCTCCCTCTGCGCCTGAATCCTTGTCTTGAGCAGTATTTGAAAATGCCGCAATGACGCCGAGGTCCGCCGCTTCCAGCGCCCGGACAAGGGCCTTCTCAACCTCACAGTTCTGGTTAGCCCAGTAGAACCGTGAAAAGAGAATGCCTACAAGAGCCCTGTCCCTGTGCGGGTACCACTCCAGGTACTCTTGGATGGAGTCGAAAACCCCCGGCGCGTCAGGATGGTAAATGCCCTGCCAGGGAAGCTCCTTAGGATCCTCGTATGACACTTCAAGGTTGCAGACTTCCCTGGCAAGGTAACGCAGTAGGTTTGTGAAGTTTTCTTTGCCCCCCATCGTCACGTAGCGTTGGGACTTCGTGACTATTTCAGGCGACACCGTCGAGTTGGCCCAGTAGGTGGGGTCGTAGCCAATACAGACTGCCGGCACTCTTTTTCCACTCCCGGAAATCTGCCTCAGTTCACTGTCAATGAGTTCCCAGAAAGTTTCACCGGTTTTGTACAGGAGCAGAACGTCACAACTTGACAGAGATGCGGCAAAACTCTCGGCTCTGTCGGAATCTTTCTCAAGGTCACGAGAGGACTTCGCGATAAGTTCGACGAAATCCAGTTCACTCGCGGCGGCATTCAGCACCGAGTGGTGGCTTGCCCACATTATTGCGCCTATTCTCATTGCCTGATTCCCCATTGACGAAGATTAGCCATTTTCAGGTTTGCACTTTCTGTAGACTTTCTTTCCCACTCAAATCACAGTTGCTCATTCCGTTATCGGAAACGAAAACAACGAATTTTCTTCCTTTGTGCGTGATTATGTCTGCGTCCACTCCGTAGACCTTCTTCATGTTCTCCACAGTTATCACATCCTCGGGTTTCCCACTGGCTACCAGTTCTCCTTCGAAAAGCAGAGCCACCCTGTCGGCAAACGCAAGCGCGTGGTTGGGGTCGTGCAGGCTTACGAGGGTGGAGATACCGTTTTCCTTCGTCAGCTTCCTGACCGTATTCAGAACTCTCAACTGGTTCGCAACATCAAGGTGCGCCGTCGGCTCATCAAGGAGCAGAACCTTCGGCTGCTGGGCAAGCGCACGCGCAATCAGAACCAGCCGCATCTCGCCCCCGCTTACGCGGGTATAGACCCTCTGAGCAAGCCGGGAAATTCCAACCGCTTCAAGACACTGCCTTGCGACCTCCACGTCGCGTTTGTCAGGCATCGCGAAAGCACCTACATGAGGCGTTCTGCCTATTAGCACAACATCCAGAACAGTATAAGGGAAAGAAGGCCTGTGGACTTGCGGGACGATAGACATGATACGCGCAAGCTCTCTCCGGGAGTACTCCCGGAGAGGGCGCCCGTTTACGCTAATCGAACCGCCTTGAGGACGAAGTACGCCGTTTATGCACCGCAGGAGCGTTGTCTTGCCTGAACCGTTGGGTCCCAGAAGCAGCACAATGCCGCTATCTTCAGAACTCAAATTGATTCCACGTAGCACCTGCTCTTCGCCAAAACTGAAGGATAGGTCTTGCACCCTGATCAACTCCACCCACCCCCTTTCGTCCTTTTCAGCAGGTAGGCAAAGAATGGTATTCCTATAAGCGTGCTGATGATTCCTACCGGGAGGTCATAAGCAGTCAGGCATCTTGCTATGTCGTCCACCACGACCATGAACGCGGCCCCGAAGGTGACTGAAAGAGGAAGGAGGATGCGGTGGTCCGGCCCTATGAGCATTCTGACTATGTGCGGAATCATGAGCCCGACCCAGCCGACAATCCCGCAGACCGAAACGGCGCATGCGGATGCGAGGGCCGCGGCTACTATGATTGCGACCTTGTTCCACTCGACATTCAGCCCCGCCGATTTGGCCTCTTCATCCCCCATGGAAAGAACGTTCAGCCGCCAGCGCATCAGAATCATCAAAGCTACGCCTCCGAGAATCGGAACAGAGACCAGCTTCACCTTGTACCAGTTGCTCAGGCCGAAGCTTCCCATCAGCCAGTAGACTATGTTGCTTAGTCTGTGTGGGTCGGTCAGGAACTGCAAAATCGAAAGCAGCGCCGAGAACATGGCCCCGGTAATCACGCCTGCGAGCACGAGTGAAACAACGGGCGTCTCGCCCTTTGTTCTTGCTATTGCGTACGCTATCGCGACCGCCAGCAGTCCGAAGAGAAACGCGCAAATCTGGACGGAAATGCCGGTTGGAAGCACCACCATCGCCAGCGCCGCACCGAAGGCTGCACCTGAAGACAATCCCAGGATATACGGGCTCACGAGCGGGTTCTTGCAAACCGCCTGGAGCGAGGTGCCGGATGCAGACAGCGCACAGCCCACCAGCAGCGCAAGCAGGATTCTGGGCAACCTGACATCAAAGAGGACGACCTGATATGCTTCCGGGAATGACGAAGGCTCTGAAAAGGGTGAGAGTTTTGCATAAAGCATCTGCAGCACTGCTGAAGGAGGAAGTTCATACGCTCCCAGAAAGAGAGATACCGCAAACACCGGAAGCGGCGAGATAAGGAGCAGAATGATAATAATCCTTCTTTTCACCGGAACAGCTTTCTGAAAGAGACACCGTAGCAGTCAGCATAGAACTTCTCAGCGACGGCATCAATATCAATATCCTTGAACTTCTCAGGGTGGAGCCACTTGGCGATGGCCAGAAGCTTAATCGCTGTCTCGGGAGCCCACAACCCGCCCAGCTCGCTGTTCTTCCTGACCATTCGCGCTTTTACCGCGGAGGTTGACCGCCATGCGGGGTCATCGAGAATATCCTGCTCACTGTAACGGGCCGACTCCCAGATTATGATTGCCTGCGGGTCCCAGGCGATTATCTGCTCCACCGATACAGTCGCGTACGGGGCATTGAATTTAGCGGCAGGGTTTGTGCCGCCCGCGAGGCCAATCATTTCACTCGTCAGCCCGACACCGCCGGTGACCCGCGTCTGCTGTGTCCATGTCCATATCACGCGAGGCCTGTCTGTTTGAGGGACCTGCTTTACCCTCTGCCGGACGAGGGCGACCACCTCCTTCATGCGGGATACAAGAGCTTGGGCTTTCTCATCTTTACCGAAGATACTGCCTGTCAGCTTTATCATCCCGTAGATGTCAACAAAGTTCATGCACCGCACGGCGACTACCGGAATACCCCTCTCCTGGAGTTGCTGAACAACCGGGGAAGGGGAACTCGTGGAGACCCACAGTATAACGACATCCGGTTTGAGCGCTATCAACCGCTCGAGATTCACCTCCCAGCCCGAGCCCGGCGCCGGCAGGTCTGCTATATCCGGGACCAGTTCCCGCAGAGTGGGGTTTCGCGGGCAGTATCTGCTGATTCCCACAACCTTCTCCCACTCGCCGAGCGCGTATATCACCTCGCAGACCTCCGACATCAAAACTACCGCCCTCTCCACCCTGGCCGGTATCTCCACTGTCCTGCCGGTCTGGTCGGTGATTCTTACTGTCGCAAGCGCTTGCTCCCGGTGCGTGGTAGTACTGCCTGAGCGGGGCGCCGTAGGCACTTTATCTAACGTGGCTATGCCACCCCGCCACACAATCAGCGCCACCAACGCCGCAGCAGCAGTGGAAAAAAACAGCAGAACTGTTGTTTTTCTCATAATCCCTTCTACCTATGAACGTATTAAAACTTCAGGCTGAACTCCACAAGCACCGAGGCCCCCGGGGTCCTGCTGTATTCGAAATACCTCTGGTTGAAAATGTTCTCGACACCCACGGCCGCGGTCAGATTGTCGTTCACCTCGTACGAGAGTTTGAAGTCGAAAGTGAGCGAAGGCTCGAAAGTCTGTGGCACTCCTTCTGCCTTGTCGGAATTGTCATCTACAGTGAATATCTTGCTGAAATAGCGGCCGGCGAAGGTGGCCTTGAGCGGTCCGCTCTTGAAGTCCAAGCCCGCGTTCCACATCTCTCTTGGCACGTAGGTCACTCTCTTTCCTTCGCATGACGGCTTGGCCGGGTTCTTTCTGATGCGCGCATCAACGTTCGTATAGTTCCCCCACAGCATAAGCCACGGCGTTACCTCCTGCTTCAATTCCATTTCGATGCCGTTGGCTTTCGCCACACCCGCGTTTTGACGTTCGTTTATCTTGCCAACGGGGTCTATCAATGCGTAGTAAATAAGATTCTCTATGTCGTTCCCGAAATACGTGACCGCCACAAGAGTCTTTCTCTTGTCCCAGAAGGAAAGTTTCTGTTCCACTCCAAACTCCCAGGAGACGGCGGTTTCCGGCTTGAGATTGGGGTTGCCCTGATACACCGTGTCCCATGAACTCTTCCAGGTGTGGTAGAGTTCGTACACCGTAGGCGAGCGGAAAGCCTTTCCCACCGATGCCCTCAGCGTGGTTCTCGTCTCTTTTTCCTTGTACGCCCTGAACAGGACGCTCAGTTTAGGCGACACGGAATCCTTGTGCCGCCTCTTGTACTTCATAGCACCGGCAACAGAATCGTAATTGGAACCATCGAAGCACTCCCAGTGGTCAAACCTGAGCGCGGGAACAACCCGGACCTTTTCGTGCAGCTTCCATTCATCCTGGATGTATGCTGCAACTATTCTCGACTTGCCTTCCGTCTCGGCAAGCTTCTCCTCGGTGCTTGATGCGTGAAGCCATTGAGTCAGCTTGTGGTCCCTGCTGTGGCAGCTTGCCCAGTTCTGCGAAACACCGAAAGTCAGAATATTATCGTCAGCAAGTTTCATTTCCGCTTGCACGTTGGCATACAGTGCCTTGCTCGGGGTACTGCAAAGTTTCCCCTCCCCGCCAGTCAAGGTGGCCTTCTTCTTGTCCGGGAGTATGTACCAGTTCTCGTGCTGGTCTATGAAGCCGAGCCTTGCCGTAAGCTTTGTCTTCTTCCCGACAGGTGTCTGGTACCGTACCAGGTATGTAAGTTGGCTATCACTGCCCGGACCTTTCAAAAAGTCCCCTTCATAGATTTTAATCCTCTTGTCAACTCCGCCATCGTTGAAAGTGACGTAGTTGCTGTCTGCGGGGTCTCCCGAAATAACCGGGCTGCCGGATGCATCTACCAGATAGGACTTGAAATCATTGGCGTACCGGTATGTGTATCCGCTTGATATGAAGTAAAGAGACAGGTCGGAGAGCGGTGTCGGCTTGAACACGAGCTTTGCCGTGAAGGCATTGCTTTTATAGGAATTCGTGCCGCCGCACTCGCCGATAATGTAGTATCTCTTGGTGCCGGTCTTGTCGGTGGTGGACCGCCAGCCGGTCACGGGTGTCCCGTTGGTGCCGTTGCTGGCGCTTTTCACCACGTAGTCGGCGCAGTATCCGCCGGTCTGCTTCACCGTGTAGCCGACCCGGAATGCGAATACATCTGAAAGACGCCGGCTGTAGCCCGCATAGTGGATGTGGGTGTCCTGCATTCCGTAACCTGTTCTTAGCCGCACTTCGGGCTCCTTGGGTATCCTGCGGATGATTATGTTGACCACCCCGCCCATCGCGTGCCCGCCGTAAAGCGCCGAGAACGGGCCACGCACGACTTCTATTCTTTCTATCTCCTCGATTGGAACTATGTTGAGACTCGGCACGCCTGTATATCCGCTGTGAATCGGGAATCCGTCAAGCATCACAAGGGTCCGTTCCCTCCCCTTGAACCCCCGCAACTGCACGCCCACAAGCGTGTCCATCATGCCCTTTGTCTTGCGGCGATACAGTCCGGGTATATGCTGCAGCGCATCATCCACCGACACAACGTTTCTCGCTTCTATCTCTTCTTTTGTTATCACCGATGGCTTGACCGGCGAGTCCTCGATTTTTCTCCTCGTTCTCGTCCCGGTAACAACTACATCTTCCAACTCGACGGCAGGAGCCTCCTTCTGCCCTTTGGCCTTTCCTTTCTCCCCTGCTTCCCCTTCCTTTGTTGCAGGTACTTCCTGCGCGCCCGCAAAGCCCGTAAACACAATCACCACCAAAACGGCAACAACTGCAATCTGAAACCATCTTATCATCATAATCACTCCTTCCCTTGACAACAGCGCCAAACCACTGTAGCATCAAGGGCGAGAGGCTGCCGGAAAGACGTGAGGGATGTGGATCTTCCGGCAAACCTTTCACCCGGCTTGTCCGAGGGGGCTTACAACGCCTCCTCGGACGGGCTTTTGTATACTCACGTCTCAGTCAAGTCCGCTCTCCTTTTCAATGAAGACCTTGTGGTTTTCCAAGTCTATTTCCTTCACGTGCCCCAGAACTGTCTTACTATCACCCATTATGGTTGACAGTGAAATCTCCGCACCGTTTACCTTCACATAGAGGACATCTTCCATAATCAGTTCCTCGCCCTGTCCCTGTCCGACCATGTACACATTCGCCTCACACATCGCCGACTCCTCCTTTGTCAAATGCCCCCTGCCTGGAAGGTGTAATACCACATGGTCTGCAAAGTCTGAAACCTGCTATCTCGACCATTCGGGAGGCAATTACCGGTTCACCGCATCTTTTCGCAACGAAAGACGCAGCGAACGCAATTTCCTCGAAAGTGTAAAGAAGTAGACATGCTTGCCGTAATCCTTATGAACAAGTCTCCCGTTGCCCGTGGTACAGCCTGTCAGAAACTGGATTGCATCAAGCGCGGATGTCGAATTCTCGGCGACCACTTTCAGGTCGCTGGCCGGGGCATCAGGAACAGCAAGGTACGAAAGCGCAAGCTTTGCGGCTCTGTAGCCTATTGCAAGCTCCGGGCAGAGATGCCCGTGGAAGTCTGCAATTCTCTTCAGCTCCATGTTGACAAGCACGCTCCCCTCCTCCCACTGCTTGTGAGTCTTGTCGGGTCTTATCCAGAACCACAGCACCCATCTGCTTCTTCTAAGGAATTCCTCCTGACTGCCGAACATCTCAAGGTATATGAAGCAGTACTCCTGCGCGACTGTCCGTGCGAGAAACCCCATGCACTTCCCCCAGGAGAGGCTGTACATCACCTGGGCTATCTCGTGGTTTTTATTGTTATGGCAGAAACCAAACGGTGCGCCAATCGAGTTGTCATATTCCACCAGAATCGGTTCGAGTACGAAATCCAAACTTCCCTCACGAATCGCCTGAAACAGTCTCAACGAATGCAACCTTAACCTCTCCCCCTACCTGCTATACCAGT
The DNA here is from genome assembly GCA_030669415.1 of bacterium. GTDB lineage: Bacteria > Planctomycetota > SKW154 > SKW154 > DAOVDS01 > DAOVDS01. The sequence continues at coordinate 8,179 of DAOVDS010000013.1, read as the reverse complement.
TGCCTCCCTGTCGAGCCAATGGACAGTGATGCGTGCAGCACACCCTTTTCTCTCCGCAGGAGGTTGGCAAGCTTTTCTATCTTTTGCGCCCGGCCTCTGACCATAATGGTCTCAGCGCACATGTCGTGGTCGAGGTGAACGTGAGTCGTGGCAAGAATATTCTGGTGATGGTCATGCTGCAAGTCTATCAGTCGCTCTGATAGCTGCCGCTTATGGTGGTTATATATCAGGGTAATAGTACCGAGAGCCTCCTTATTGGATTTCCATTCCTCTTTGACCAGATGCTCCCGAATGAGGTCCCGAATGAACTCGGAACGGTTCGCATAACCGCTTTTATGAAGCAGTTTCTGCATCTGGTGATAGAGAGGCTTTTCTATTGAAACACAGAACCGAACCACCTCTGACATAGCCGCCTCCAGTATTACGTTTGTTGTAACAGTATTATCAGCACTTGGCGCGGCTTGTCAATCAAAAAAACCAGCTTTTGCTTCCGAAGTTGATGGCTGGACAGTACTTCCTTTCGGATGTCACTGGCAGGCTAAGGCTGTCGTTTACATCATTATACCCATCATTTCCTATTCCTATTCCGTAGCAGATTTAGCTGGTCTATAGGGAACTTTTCTGCGGCGAGCGGACACTATATAAGTGAGAGAAGGGAGAACAGATGGCTGCACCTCTACTGGAGCGGTTCCGTGGCGGCGACAAAAACGCATTCCAGCCGCTTGTAGACAAGTATGCTGAGGTTGTCTTCAACACCGCACGCCGCATGGTGCGTAACGAGGCGGATGCAGAAGATGCCACACAGGAAACATTCGCTTACATAGCCCGCAACGCAAACAAGTATATGGGTGGTTCAGAGCGAGCATACGTTTGCGGGGTAGCGGTGCGATACTCACTGAATACGATACGCAGTCGAAGGAGGCGCAGAGAGCGTGAAAGGAAGTTCGCCGTGGAAAAGCAAAACAACTCCTACGCGGGTGAGCAGTTGAACGCAGAGCTGAAAGAAGCTCTCGAGAATGCGCTATCCGAGCTGCCACACAAGCTGCGCGCCGCGGTTGTCCTGCACCATATCGAGGGATTGACCAGCGCCGAAGTGGCGCAGGCACTCTCCATCCGTGAAGGCACCGCGAAGAGCAGGACAAGCCGTGCGCTCGGGCGCATGCGGAAGAGACTCGCCGAGAGCGGCTTCCCGGCCGTTGCCGCATTGCCGGCGCTGATGGGCCAGCTCCCCCGCTTCCAGCCGTCTGCCACATTAATTGAGGTCTGCAAAGCGGCGGTCACCTTAGTCCCCGCTGCCGCCGCGGTAAAGATTGTTGTAGGAGGAGCACTAATGAAGAAGGCACAGCTTGCAGCCACTGTAATTATTGTGCTGGCACTCTCCGGCATCTGCACTTATGTAGTCATAAGCGGAGAGCGCTTGCCATGGGTTAGAGAGAAGCCGGTGGAAATCGCCGGAGAATCCGAGCAAGCCACTGCGCCAGAGCCAGGAGAGGAGGCTCCAGCGCCTGTCGCTCTTCCCACAGAGAAAGAGAGCGAGAATGCGCCCGCCGCGAAGGCCGGCAACCAGAAGCCCAAGGGATCCGGAGAAGACTGGCCTCCCGAGATGCCTGCTCAACCGAAGGTGGCTGGTGCTGACAAGGGCGATGAAGAGGGCGAATGGACGGAGGTAATTCTGCCTGACGGCACGCGGGCCAGGATAGGGAAAGGACAGGGTCTGGCGCCGGGCGGCTCGCCGCCGCTGCGTCCAACCGGGAGAAGCACTCGCTGGGCGCCCGAGCCGCGCGAGAAAGGTAACTGTGTCCTTTCGGGCCACGTCGTCGATTCAACAGGCAATGCCGTCGCTGGCGCCCAAGTCTGTTCGGTCGCCCCCAATGCGCCAAAGAAGGATGGAATGGTCTCATTCGCACACATAAGGCGTATCACAACAACTGGTGAGGATGGCAGTTTCAGCGGCAATATCCAGGAGGGCAAGTGGGTGCTTGTTGCCAACTACCGCAACATCCTCAACGGACGCTGGGGCCTGAAAGTTGCCAGCGGCGTTGAAGTCGAACTCGCACCGAGAGAGCGAAAAGGTGGGGTTACTCTCAGACTGCCGCTTGCACTCGGCGATATGGGTTCGATATCAGGCAAGGTCCAGGACCAGGAAGGCGACCCGCTCGCGGGCGTGTCGGTCTCCGTGGATTACCTGCGCGTACACACCAACAAACACGGCGAGTACAAACTGGAAGGCGTCCTGCCGGGTGAAAAGCGAATAGTGGCTCACTGTGGATACGGCTTCAAGGACGGCTCCGCAGCCGTGACCGTGAAGGCAGGCGATGTCCTTGCACATGTTGATATTACCCTCGAACTCAAGGAGAAAGGCGAGTTCTCCGTGTCTGGCACTGTGCGCGACACGAAAGGTGCTCCGATAGAAGGTGCTATCGTCTATCTCAATGCGAAACACAGTTCAAACAGAAGAGGTTATACTGACTCAAATGGCTTCTACGAGTTCAAAAACCTGAAAGAGAACAAAGTGAGCATCCAGGTTACGCCTTTCCGTAAAGGTTATCAAGGTCAGGTAAAAAGCGATGTGCAGTTGCCTGCGCAGAATGTTGATTTCATCCTCCAGCGGGTGGTGAAGGTAACGGTCAAGATAGTTGACTCGGCGACAGGCGAGCCGGTGAAGAAGTTCAACGTGCGCTGCTACAGGGTTGACGAGTCAGGCAACAAGCGCCACTTTCGCAGCCAGGCAAATTATTCGGAGAACGGTGAAACGTCCCTGGAGACAATACCAGGGGGGATACTTCTGGAAGTGGAAGCGCCCAACCACGAGAAAGGCGAATTCAACCTCGCCGTTCCCGATGCCGAGACCTGGGAGACCACGCTCCAACTTGCGCCAAGTATGGAAGAACTCGAAGAGAAATAATTCGCCTTCGCACCTCGGACGGGATTTCCTACGCTATTGCGGAGACACAGCCGGGAGACCTGGTTATGCCAAAGCGCGAAGTGCGCATACCTCGTATTTCCTGACGAGTCTGGCTATCAGCTTACACCAACCGTTCGTCGAACTTATGCACCAAGAGGCCGGACGCCTGGCCAGGCAGGACATTGCGCAAACTGGCAAGTACAGAAACAGACTGCTGATGCAACGAAAACAACCAATAGCTCTGGAACCTTTTATTTTAGGGCTCTGGGCAACGGGGTGCAAGATTCGGCAATGAAAACGGAGAGGGGGGGATTCTATTTGCCCCCTTTTTCCAACTCCTTATATGGCTTGCGTTTATGTCGCAAGCCTTTATTGACAAAAAAGTTATGCTTTTGATTGGTCTTGCTCTGTCTTGACTGGTATTGCCCGGTTTTGACCTTCATTGGACACCATATGGACACCAGGCAACCCAGATCAAGGCTTCGTTACGACCTGTATTCTACTCGCCGACACAGGTTTTGTCAATAGTATAGGTCCAGTGGCTTTCAAGCGTGGACTGTGGAATCGTTGGTTCATCGCGGGGAGCCCCCCATTTGTACAGGCTGGTAAGGCACGTAACGGGCAGCAAGTGGGGGCTGAGGCGTTACATGAGCATGGAGCAGCTCAGCGTGGGTCCGTAGCTACAGACTTCCTGCGGATAGGCAAGGTAAAGCTAAAGGTTGTTCCGTCTGCGGAGGAGGACTTTGCCCAAATTTCTCCCCCCATTTTCTTGACAAGCTTCCTACAGACAGCCAAGCCTATGCCGACGCCCCTGTATCCAGGTCCGTGCTCCCGGCGGGAGAGTGAGAACTTATCAAAAACGTTCTTCAGCATTCCTTCCGGTATGCCGTTGCCATTGTCGCTAACGCTTATCTTGACAAAGTCGTCACCGGTAAGCTGGGTAGAAATCGTTACTCTCGTGCCCTCAGGATTGTGTATGACCGCGTTGTCAATGAGATTTGTCAGAACCGTGAACACCGCGCCGGGATCGGCATAGGTAAAGAGCTCAGTCTGATGCCCAACTGTAAGGCTGATGTCCCTCTTTTGAGCTTTCTTTCGCAGGACACTCACAACATCGAGTATGGTCAAAGTTACCGACATTCGTTCTGCCCTGAGAATGGTTTCACTGGACTCAAGCCTGGAGAGCGAAGTTACTTCCTCAATGAAGTGCTTAAGCCTCTCGATATTTCTATCCATCATCTCCAGGCACTCTCTCTGGTGACTGGTGACTTCACCAAGCGAGCCGTCAAGGAACATCTCCACAACTGATTTAAGTGGCGTAAGCGGCGTTCTTAGTTCGTGAGCAACAGCTTCAATGAAGAACGCCTTCATGCGGTCAAGTTTCTCAACTTCCCTAATAAGTTCGGGCTTTGTCATCTTTGCGTAGTCCACAACAAGACTCCCGAAGACAAAGGTTCTTCAACCGAGTACTGCCGCATACTCGAACCTAACTTCTACATGCACGCCCGTCAGGAAGATTTGTGAGAACATACGAAAGTCCTGGTCGTGTCGCTCTCGATAGATAGAAGACGTGAGGTTCTCCGTTTCCTCGTTGCCAGAGTCGGATACTGGACCTGATACTCGTGGGTGCACGCTCCCTGCCGGATCTTTAGCTTTGCAAACAACCGCGGGCACAGGTCTGGTTTTGGCGTCTTCTTTGCCTTTGTAGACTCACTGGATTTGAAGAGATTCTTTCGGATGGCCCTAAATTACAGCATTGAGTATGGTGCGCAGCTTTTTCATAAACAGCGTTCTAAGCTTTCTTGTCTGAAGCAAGTTCTATGTTGCTGGTGCCCGGACCGGCAGGAAGCGCGATGAGAAATGTTGCTCCTTTTCCCAGTTCGCTCTGAACCGAGATATTGCCTCCCATCTGCTCAACAAGCCCCTTACAGATGGAAAGTCCCAGGCCTGTGCCCTTGGGACCATCTCCTGTGGGCCGGTCAGCCTGAAAGAATCGCTCGAATATTCTGGTTAGGTTTTCCGGCGCAATACCGTTTCCATTGTCCTTAACTGCCAGGCAAGGCATGCCATCCTGGCAGTATGCCCCGACTACGATTTTGCTCCCCGCTGGAGTGTGAAATAGTGCGTTTCCGACCAGGTTAACCAAGATGCGCCTGACTGCTTCAGCGTCCGCGAAGGCGCAGACGGGGGGTTCAGCACATTCCCACCGGATTGAATGACCGGTCTCGGCGGCCTTGACAGAATATTCCTTGCCGATTTCTTCGACAAGCGGAAGGAGATCAATTTCTTCAGGATGCAGGGGGAACTTGCCGCTTGCTATTTTCGCCACATCAAGAGTGTCGTTGAGCAGTATCGTGAGACGGTCCACATTTCTGAGCGCCATGTCAATCCACTTGCGCTGCTCGTCGTTGATGGGCCCCGCGGTTTCGTCAGCCATCATACCCAGGGCTCCTTTGATAGAAGCCATGGGTGTGCGCAGTTCGTGTGAGACCATTGACACGAACTCCGATTTCAGGGCGTCCAACCTGCGAACCTCCTCGGTGATCAATTTCTGTTCCAGCATCTTTTTCAACGCCAGACGTGCTTGCACCCTACGTCTCTCTGCCTCCTTCTCGGCAGCTTTGCGGTCTGTGATGTCTCTAATAACCGCTTGGATACCCACCGGCTGGTCTCCGACGAAATAAGACTCGAACGCCGCTTCCACGTCGAGCTCGGCCCCGTTTGCGATAACTATCTTGAGTTCGATAGTAGCCGTGGGCTTGGCATCCTCTCCGATTTCGTAGAGAAACTTCCTAACAACGGAACGCAGGTTACCTCCGGGGAGAAAATCCCTAAAGCTTTTGTCCATTAGTTCATCCAGTGTATATCCTGTCAGTACTTCAAACTGGTAATTGTATCTGATTAACGACTCGTCAGCCAAGGAGAAGATAGCAAAAGCACTTGGCAAGTCTGTAAAAAGAGAACGGTACTGGCGTTTGGCTTCAGATGTCTCCCCGCGAGCCTTCTTGAGCTCCGTGACATCGTTAAAAACGGCTGCAACAAAACCAACCTGATGTTCCTGGTCGCGAATTGGAAACGCACTGAACAATGCCTCACAAGATTGCCCCCCCGGTTTGGCAATCTTGATCTCCTGCAGTTCGAGCGGCTTACCGGTGTCCCGGACGTGCTGGAGCTTCTCGCGCAAACCGAGTTCTGCTATCACTTCTTCCGAGAAATCCTGCGAAGATGTTCTGGTAGGCAGTTGGCCAGGCTCTGCACCTGCCATCTCTAAGAAGGTTTTGTTGACAAAGATTATTCGCATGTCCCTGTTGCTCAAGACAACGCCCGACGATATGCCGTGAGTAACGGTTTCGTAAATGCTCGTCCAATAGGAAACAGCTTCCGCAGTCTTACTGACAGTCAGTTCCTTCTCCTCAATTTCACCACGCATGTGTTCAATCTGGCTCTCGTGCCTGCGAAACCTGGTGGAGAAATAGTAGCCAAACACCGAAACGCAGAACAGCATGCAGAGATAAGCCCTGTAGTTCAGCGAACCAACGTAGTAATCGGTCTGTTCGCTGAGGGCCAACAGCGTGTTCACGGTGGCTCCCACTGCGAACGATACCAGTGATGCGGCGGGCCAGGTGGAAGCAGAAGCCACAAGTATCGCGATTACAAAGACGAGGTGAACCTCGGGTGCCGGCGAATTCGCCGCGATTGCGGCCACGGGGAGCGCAATCCCGTCAGCTATGAGCAAATACTTCGCCACAACTCGCGTGTCAAATCCTGTTGAGTGCGAAATCAGAAGTAAGTTGGAGAGAATTAATGCTATGAGGATAGCACAAGCGGCGAAACTCAGGGGATACGCGCAGTGCCAAAGAATGAGCCAAACTGCGATAACTGCAACCATTCGGACTGCAATCGCGGTGAGAACCGGTCTCAAATGCGGGTTGTCTCGATTGTCTTTGTCCGTCAAGCCCGTATCTCCTCGCTTCTATTTCCTGTGCGCACGGCGTCGTGGAGCTTTGATTTTCTTCTTCCTGGCGGGTGCCTCCGGGATTTCCTCCACCTCAACATCCATAGCACCCAAATTCTCAAAAACAAGCGGTTCAAGAGCATGCCGCAACTCCCGTGGCGTCTGGAAGCGGCTATCAAGCACGTTCTGCAACTGCCTGACGTTTCCAGGCCAGCCATAGGCAATAAGGCGGTTCATGGCACTGTCAGTTAGACCTCTTACCTGCCTGCCCGTCTTGCGATAGTATCGTACCAGAAAATGTTCAACCAGCAACGGTATGTCCGAGCGACGTTCCCGGAGGGGAGGAATACATATCGACGCCACATTTAGCCTATAGTAAAGGTCTTCGCGGAACTCGTGAGTTGCCACTGCTTCTTTCATATCCGCGTTGGACGCGGAGATAACTCTAAAATCAGACCGCAGTGTATTTTCGCCGCCCAAGCGCTCAAATTCCTTGAACTCTATTACGCGCAGAAGCTTTGCCTGCATGGCAAGTGACATAGAACCTATTTCGTCCAGAAAGAGCGACCCTGTATGAGCAAGTTCAATTCTCCCGCGCCGCCTCTTCTCTGCGCCTGTGAATGCACCTTTCTCGTGTCCAAACAGTTCACTCTCAAGCATGTTCTCAGGAAAGCACGCACAGTTAACTGCCACGAATGGATAATGACTTCTGCTGCCTGTATAATGAACGGACCTGGCCACCAACTCCTTGCCTGTGCCAGATTCGCCAAGAATTAGAACGTTGCAGTCAATATCTCTGACTCTCTCTATGAATTCGAACACTCTGCGCATGCCTTCGCTCTTGCCAACCATCGTGTTATGACCGTAGGCATCCGCAAGCTCTGCACGTAGACCTCCCACTTCGCGGCTCAGTCGTTGCCGCTCAAGTGCTTTTGAAATGGTCAACAGCAGTTCCTCACCATCGAAAGGTTTCTCAATATAGTCAAACGCGCCAAGCTTCATGGCCTCCACAGCAGTTTTCACATCCCGTACCGCAGTGATCACAATCACTTCTGGGGCAGGGTCAGCGTTCTTCACCCGCTTCAAGACCTCGATTCCCGATATGTCTGGAAGCATCAGGTCAAGCAAGATAATGTCAACGGATTTTGAGGTGGCGAGTTCCACGCCAGCCGAACCCGTCTCTGCTGTAGCAACCTGATACTCCGGGCTCAGCAGGGTGCTAAGTGACACTGCCATGTGCTTTTCGTCTTCAACAACCAGTATAGTAGCTTTCATCCTACTGCACTCCACACATTGGACGGATAGCGTTCGAAGCCAGC
>DAOVDS010000090.1 GCA_030669415.1 bacterium | reverse complement strand
GAACGGCTCGAGGGAGTTGCCACATCCTTTGACGGAGTCAAGAACGCCTACGCCATCCAAGCTGGGCGCGAAATACGCGTCATGGTTGACCCGGAACACGTTGACGACGTGGGCGCAGGCAAACTCGCAAGAGATATCGCAAAACGCATACAGGAAGAGCTTGCATACTCAGGGGAGATCAAAGTAACCCTGATGCGTGAAACCAGGATTGTCGAGTACGCCAGGTAATTACTGCACCGTCACTATTGAACTTGTACGTTCCTGTTTACGTCTACACTTCCAGAGTACAAGAAACTCAACAGCTATTTTCAAAAGTGGCAAGCCACTACTGGCTGCGACCCGGTTGCGGGCCCGGCTTTCTCGGACCATCCTGGCGCGGGTGCTCCGGCCTCTTCGGACCACGCATAAGCGGAGTCAGCAGTTTCTCAACCTGCGACGGCGGCATCGCACGAAGAAGCTTCAAATCCTCTTTCGTCAGTCCCTCGGGCAACCCGGCGGGCGCCGCAAGCGGCGGCCTCCCGGACACGGCACGACGCAGCCTATCCAGCATCGCCCGCCTGCGCTGCGGTGGCACGTCAGACAGCGCTTTGGCAATCTTACCCCTGAGCAGCTTGAGTTTCTTGTCAATCTCGTGCGCCAGTTTCTGCAGGGCCTCCTGCCTCTTTTCGGGAGGGAGCGAGTCAATCCGCTTTCGCTGCTCAGGCGTGAGAAGCTCAAGCAGCTTGCCTGCCGGGCCGGGCCGGGGCTGCTTCTGGTGCATCAGCTCACGCAATGCACGCTGGCGTTCCTTCTCCGGCAGCGCTTCGAGCCGCTTTCTCACATCTCCCGGCAGCGACCTCAAAAACTCCGCCATTTTCTCCTGCTGCTTTTTCCTGGCCCTATCCTTCATCATCTCGCGGATTCTCTTCTCCCGCTCGTGCTGCGGGAGGTCTTTGAGCCGGCGCTGCTGGTTCTCGGGCAGACCTTTCAGGAACTTGTCCATTTTCGCTTTCTGGCGTTTCCTGAAGAGCTTGTGAATCTCATCCCTCTGCATCTCGAACGGCAGTGCGAGTATTTCTCTCCTGCGCTCATTCGCAAGGCCACGAAGCATCTTTCTTTTCAGATTCTCCCACTGCTGGTGTTTCCTGCGCAAACGCCTCTTGGCTTCCTCCTCCATCCTGCGCAGCTTCTTCTCGCGCTGGCGAAGCTCCCTGACTTCTTCTGCGGGGAGCTTTTTCAGCCTTGCGAGTCGCTGGCGCAGCTTCTGCTGCTCTTCCTCGGGAAGCGCCTTGAACCGGGTCCAGCGGTCGCGAAGCTCCCTGCGCTTCTCGGGCGAGAGTGCGCGCCACTTCTCGATATTCCCGGCTATGTTGACGCCGCCCTTGTTCTGGGCCAGCAGCACGCCGGCCGAAAGCAGCGTCGCAAGTATCACGGCTATGCAAAGCCCGTTTTTCATCCCGGCCCCACTACGAACTCTCAAAGTCTTCCTCTTCATACTCCAGGAGCAAGTCCATCTCTCCCAGCATGTCCATGTCCTCGAGAAGCTCCAGGTTCTCAAGCACATCCATATTCTTCACTATTTCCTGCTCAACCGGCGTGAGCGTCTCAGGCTCCAGCGGCACGACAAGCCAGAGTGTGAGCGTCACCAGAACCGCCGCCGCGACTGCCGCAGGCAGGAGGCGCCTTAGAATGCGCGGCCGCGAAACCGCCGGCTCAGGTAAACTCAACGCCCTCTGCATTGTCCGCGCGGTGAAATCCTTCGATGGCTCGATCTCGCCGAACTCATCCAGAAGCTCGCCCGCCGCCGAGAGCCGCTGCGCTTCGAGCTTGCAGGCCGGGCAGCGCTCCAGGTGATGGCGCACCACGGCTGCTTCACTCTCCCCGAGCTCGCCATCCAGGTATGCTACCAGTTCCAGTTGTACTTTGCTGCAATCCATGACAAAACCTCAGCCATTCCATTTAGATAAACTGCTGATAGTCAAAATGGTTTCTCTCCACTTTCATTTTTTTGTCCTCAAATCCCCGCGTTCGAGGTAAGAAGACAGTTTCTCCTTCAGGTTGTTCCTCGCCCTGTTGAGAAGCGACTTCACCGCCATGGGTGATAGATTCATGGATCTGGCAACCTCCTGATATCCCAGCCCGGTGTAGCGGTTCAGTATCACCGCTATCCTCTGGTTCTCCGGCAGGGCCTGCACCGCCTGGCGCACGACCGCGGCGAGTTCTTCGCGCTCGAGCCTGTCTCCCGGTGCGTCTGTCTCCATGCTCGACCTGTCTGTGCGGAACTCCCCCTCCTGCGTCTCAAGGCCGCTGTCAAGCGAGAACGCCTTCCTCACCTGCACCTTGCGAAGTGCGGAAAGGCAGAGGTTGGTCACAATCCGGTAAAGCCATGTGCTGAATTTGGCCGTGGGCTTGTAGCGCCTGCGTGCCTGGTACACCCTGATAAACGCTTCCTGCGCGAGGTCCTCCGCGGCAACCGCATCCCCCGTATAGCGGTAAGCTATGTTGAGGACACTTCTCTTGTGTCGCTCAATCAGCTCTTCAAGCGCCCCGGACTCACCCGCCGCGAGCCGCTTCATCGCCGCAACATCAGCCTTGCTTTGCTGTTGGGCTTTCGCCATTCAGTCTCCTGCGCGGGATTCTACCAGCATCCTAACATCCTGCGCAAGCAAAAGTTCACTTCGAGGAATATGACTCTCTTCTACCTCAACCCCTTCCACCGCGAGCAGAACTGGCTTGACATTTTTCATCATTATGATATACCCTTTTTTCTTGCTGGTAGAAGCTCCTCTTGAGCGTCTAATATCCTGAGAGTTCTTTGACAATGGGGGCGAATGGGCTCGACCGGGCAGCATGTGGGATCGGTTGCGCTTCGGGGTTGTCAGGAGGCCCCGTAAAACACCTGACACAAAAGTCCAAGTGCGGACAACTATGCACTCGCTGCGTAATGCAGCGCCCTGCTCCGGCCTTTCCTACGAGGCCGGATAGTGGGGTCACGGCAGTAGGATAGCCTGATAGCTGCCGCCTGGAGGCTTGAAGGCGAAACTTTCCCGGGCTGGCCGGATGCGAATCCCTCTCACCGGAGTCACTGACGGCGAGATTCAAATGGTGAGACATGAGCGTAGACGCCGTTTTCGCACTGTCGCGGGACGGGGGTTCGATTCCCCCCGCCTCCATGTATGGTAAGTTGCCTATGGGGATAGCGTTAAGGGCTGCGGTCTATGTAACCCCCTGCCCCAATATTTTGTGCTCCCTTCAATTTTCATGACACATACGCACATGGCCAAACCTGGCGCCCAAGGTTGCCAGGCTGGCCTTCAAAGCCAAACTTGAAGTCGCCAATAATAAGGTTTCCGATACCCGCCACCTCCGGGCGAAGGTCTGTCTTGAACACATAACATATCATTCTCCAATGCACCTATCAAGTCCATTTAAGGAAACCTCCAGCTCCATTCCCGCCAGGGAGTCACAGATTTCCCCAGGAATAGAGTTGATAGAAACGCTTGACAGCAGGTACTAAACCCCGATACTTGTTCTAAAGGCTTGGAAAGCTGCTAAAGAGAAAGGTAAAAGGGTGGGCACAAGATGAAAGACAGCTTGAGGGTATCGAACAGGGTTTCGCGGATAAAGAAGTCTGCGATTCACGAAATGACGAGATTGTCAAAAGAAGTCGAGGATGTCGCATTCTTGTCGTGGGCAAAACCAACTTCAGGCGCGCCGGAGCATATAAGGGAAGCCGCAGTTTCTGCAATCAAGGATGGGCTTGTGGATGGCTATTCTCAAACCTCAGGGCTGTTGGAACTGCGGGAAGAGATTGTCAAGAAGCTTAAAAGAGATAACAACATTGATGCGAACCCATCCCAGCTTATGGTAACGGTAGGTGCCGTGGAAGGACTATCCGCTGCTGTGATGGCTTCAATAGACCCCGGCGATGAGGTCATCCTGCCGTCACCAACTTACTCAACCCATATCCGCCAGGTTGTCATCGCCTCGGGAAAGCCGGTCTTTGTCCCGACTATTGAAGAAGAAGGATTTATGCTCGACGTTGAGGGAATCAAAGATGCTATAACTCCGAGGACAAGGGCAATCATCTATTGCTCTCCGTCAAACCCGACAGGCACTGTCTTCCCTGAGGAACAACTCCGCAAGCTGGCCGAAATTGCACTTGAGAACAACTTAGTGGTCATTACAGACGAGGCATACGAGTATTTCACGTTTGACGGCCAGAAGCACTTCAGCATAGCCTCAATTCCTGAAATGAAGAATAACGTGATCAGTTGTTTCACATTTACGAAGTCCTATGCCATGACGGGATGGAGAATTGGCTACCTTCATGCAGATGAAGAGATAATTCCTCAAGTTACCAAAGCGCATATCCCGTTTGCGATTTGTGCGCCGGTTGTTTCACAGTATGCAGCTCTTGCCGCGCTCAAAGGGCCCCAGGACTGCATCGCCGAATTCAGGAGCCACTATCTTGCAGCCCGAAACCTGATGTGCGAACGACTCGACAAGCTAAGTTCGGTCTTTGAATATCAGAGGCCAGGCGGCTCTTACCTCATGTTCCCGAAAATACTGCTTGAAGATGGCAGGAATGACTCCAGGTCATTTTGCATAAAGCTTCTGAAGGAGGCGAAGGTTTCAACAACACCCGGAGTTGCTTTTGGGCCGACAGGCGAGGGGCACCTGAGAATGTCATTCTGTGTGCCCGAGGAGATAATAAATAAGGCGTTCGACAGAATGGAGGCCTATTTCGGGGTCAAGTAGTCTTTGTGAAGTTGAAAACGCAACCCTCGTTGAGTTTGTTATCATGGCTGATCATGCCACAGTATTTTTCCACAAAGACGAGGCCTGAATCCTCTATTTCCCTTCTTATGTCAAATGTCAATGACTGCACCCACACCACCTTCAACATATTTGTCGGGATAAAGCGACTTTATCTGGGACTTGAATTGAGTACAGTGGGTAGGACACACCAAGTCCAAGTCACCAAGCAGGTAGAATTCACTGAAACCATGCAGGCCGCCGATGAGAGCTTGTACGTTGCCAAACCGGCCCGCGGCATCGAGGATAGTTCCAACTCCCGGATGCGAACAGCCAGCGACTACAACAACGCCATCGCTGCATTTGACAACCAGAGACTGTTCCACGCCTTTGAGTTCGCCAGTGGAGAAGAACCCTTCGCGGAGTTCGAACGAGTCTTTCACTTTGATGGTCTTTGCCGCACCCGAGGCTTCCCCGCAAGATGCAGGGACATAGACATCGCAGGGATTCAGTCTCAGGAAATCGGCCAGGCCCCCCGTGTGGTCATAGTGGTTATGTGAAATGAACACCTCATCAATGGAGGGTGGGGCAATGTCGAGTTTCTGCATGTTATTCAGTAGAATGGAACCGTTTGCACCTGTGTCAAAAAGTATCTTGCGTCCATGTGCTTCCACGAGGCACGAGAAACCCCAGTCTGCTTTCAGACCTGCTTTGCGGGATTCATTGTCATAGATAATGGTGATTTTCATTTTCTTCCCCGCCTCATGATGGACACAGGCTTTCATCTATGCTGCCGTCGGGCAGCATCCAGTCAGGGTGGTATTCCCCTCTTTCTGCCATCCAGTAGCGCTTACAGCTTTCCCAGTCACCAAGGCAGTAAAGCTGGCGCCATTTGGGGTCGAGCCTGCCCTGCTCGGTGTACGTCTTCATGGGTCAGGTCGGGGCCCACTTGCAGTCTATCTTGAGAATCCCCAGCTTGCGGTAGTTCCTCGTCATTATGTCCCCGATGGAAGAGTCATGCAGCACGGCCGCCGGGTGCTGTAATGAGAATAGCTTCTTTTCGCCTGTCCACAGGAGCTGGCCATAGATTTCCCGGAACTCTTTTCTCGATGGCGCGGGGAGGCCGTATTTCTCGAAAACGTACCTGCTTGCGTAGTAACCCAGCGGCACCAGGAACTGCGGGTCCACCAGTTCTATCTCTTTGTCCAGGTACTGGCTGCAAGCTTCGATTTCATCTTGTTTGGGCTTCCTGTATTTTGGCAGCATGCATTTTACGAGGTTCGTCATATAGACATTTTCCCTGTTGACGGAAGCCGCGCCCAACAGTTCATCCAAAACTCCACCAGAGGGGCCGATGAACATCTTGCCCTGCGCATCTTCCTTTTCACCCGGCGCCTGGGCAATCAGCATTATTCTGGCGTTCAGGTTGCCCTCGCCGCAAAGGGCGTTGGTGCGAGTCTCCGATAGCCTGCACTTCTTACAGTGTCGAATCTCTTCACTCAGTTCACGAAGGCTCATGCTCACTGCTCGGCCATTTTGTCGTTTCTGGGCGAACTGCCACGGCTCACGAAGTTGCCTGTATCGCATAGTCCACTGCAAGTATTAGCTGCGGACATCATGTATCATCGACTCTTGTGCTCTGTCTTGCATTGGAGTCTCATCAACTCCCGGGCGCGTTCAAAGTACATGTCCTCGATTTTCGCTATTTCTTCAGGAGGTCGCTCTTCCAACTGTGCTGCAACGAATTGCCGTTCTATCTCATGCAGCTCTCCATCTTCACTGTGTTCGCAGAAATGGCCGTAGAACTGCACCGCATAGGGAGAGAGTTCCGTTCGTGACTTGACAGCAAGCACCTCCGACAAGAGTTCTTCCCTTTCTAATGGGGACAGGTCGCGTAACCAAGCGTGTACGTCAAAGCCTTTCGTTCCACCGTTTCCGCGCAGGTATTTGTTGAGCTTCTTTTTATCCGGATTATACATGCTCACCCGCCGAAGGCTGCTCTCCTATCTACTTTCTACTCTCTACTTACTGCCCAGTGCTTGAAGACGTTCGAGTGTCTGTTGGGCTACCTTTATTTGCATTTTGAAGTATCTCGTGAGCCGTTCAAGCAGCGCGGCTTTTTCCTCCTTCGTCTCGAACTTGCCCATCAGCCTCTTGGCCCATTGAATGTTGGCTTCAACTTCTTGCGGTATGCGCTCGCTGTCATGGCGTACGGCCTCTTCTGGACATACGTCGTGGCACTTGCCGCATCGTATGCATTCCTCCTCGTCGACGACCGCACCGTCCTCTTCGAGTGACATCGCGCCCACCGGACATTCCTCTACACATGTGCCGCATCCCGTGCACATTTCCTTTTTCACCCACGGCATCTGTTATTCCTCCCTCTTCTCGATCACAACCGTCGATTCCATAAAATCAATGCTCTTTATGGCAGCCTTGATAGTGTAGGTTTCGCCCAGAAGAACAGTCACTATCAAGCCTTGCTCAGTAGCCTCAACTCGGGCTACGTCGGTCACGATCGGTTCGGTGCCTTCCGGCTCCCCAGCGAATCTCACTCGTGCCAGACACATATGGCTATACCTCCTTATCAGCTAAGAGCCGCTTGGATTGCTCCCGTGCCGTTTTCAACCTTTCCTCTAATTCCTCCAACTCTTGCACCATAGAGGGATTAACTGAGTGAGCCGGCATTCGGGCCTTCAGGTCGGTTATCTTTTCCTCAAGAGTCATGACGCTTTCCTCAGTTCGGTGAATACGGCTTTCTGTGAGAGGCGGTATCGATACTATTGCATCAGCTATGGTCCTAATCTCATCCTCGGCCACACCGGATGGAAGCGGCTGCCCTTCAAGTGCTGTGTCAAGGAACTCGGGATGAAAGCGCATGATGCCTAACAGCTTTATCCCACAGTCTCTCAGTGCCGTCTCGATTTTTCCTGCCATGGTCCTGGATGTGGTCTTGTTGATGACCGCCCCGGCGAACAGGGCTCCGGACGCATTGGCAAGAGAATTCACCTTCTCGGCCAGATTCACAGATTCAAGGGATGGCTCGACCACGGCAACTACGCAATCAATGCTTGTCTCTATTCCCCGGCCGAAATGCTCGATTCCGGCCTCCATATCAACGATGGCGATTTTTCCCTCTGCCAGTGCCAACCTCTTCAGAAATCCCCGGCTGAGCACTCCTATCGGGCAGGCACACCCTTCCAGAGCCTGGTGAATTTTGCCGACAACTACCAGCCGGAGACCTTCTCGACCGCATACATACTCCTCCGGCAGGTCTTCCACGCGGATTCTGTCTTGTGCCAGAACGCTTGTTTCTTTCTTCTCCTGTGTGTTTTCGGCGGGCTCACTGCGCAATGCCTGCCTGACGTTCTTCCTGCCGCCCGCCAACTCCATGAGCGGACTTGGGCGCCGGTCAAGCCCCAGCATGCGGTAAAGCCCCGAATTCGACTCGTCAGAATCAATGATAATCACTTCGGAACCCCTGCGCAAAAACTCGTTCGCCAGAGCCGCAACAAGCGTGCTTTTCCCGGTTCCGCCCTTACCACAAATCGAAATCTTCAACGCGAGTCCTTAGACAAAGGGGATAAGGAGATGCTCCAGATAAGGGGACAAGACAAAAAGGGGTTTTCAAAAAAAGAGCCAAAAAAAGTTATCTCCCTATCCAAATCCCCATATCCCCTTTTCTTACACATTTCGTGTTCCAGACCCCGCACCCGGCGGTTTGTCAGCACCCGGTTATGCTTCATGTTGGTGCGGGCGAAACGGAAGCGCCTGACGAGCGCGCCCTGGACTTACCGGAAGCACTGCCGCTTACGCTGAATCCGCCGAGCTTCCGTTCAAGCTGCTTGCTGCTGCACTTTTCACATTTTTCTGGTACCCCACGCTTGCCAATCACAAGCACCTCGACTTCGTGTCCGCAATCCTTACACCTGTACGTGTGAAGGGGCATGAACAGAATCTCCTTAATATTTCGTTAGTCTGCTCTAAAAAGCTTGCGAGTCATAAACCTGACAAATGCCTTCCAGTTCTGTATGCACACCGCGAAGAATCCAACCACAACACCAGCACTGCCAGCGCCAACCGGGCAGCCTTGCTGTCCACAGAATGGGCAGACGGCGAACATCGCATACAATCCCGTGAAGCCCAACCACCATCCGAAGAACCGTAACAGTTGGCCAAAAACCGTGGGCTTGCCGTGAATCACCATCCGAAGCGACTCGATATCCTCGTCTGTTATCGCGGCAAGCGGCTTGGTGATTATGTGCTCGTGCGAGTGCGTTCCATTCACATGAATCGTCAGTTTCGTCTCGGTTGAAGAGCCTTGTTTCTTTTCGTGTTTGCGCTCAACAACCTCGACCACGGCTGTTTCCGGCAATTCAAGCACGTGAACTACTCGGTGCTGCAACTGCTGGCTGGCATCGCCGCCGAGTTCTTTAACCATATCCTGCTGTTGCGGGTCTTGAGCACTCAATTCTGCACAGTCTCCTTACCTACAACAGGGCATCAATTTTGGGAGTTATCTGCGACTTGGGCACAGCGCCAACGATTTGTTCCACTGCCTTCCCGCCTTTGAAAATCATCAGTGTCGGGATACCTCTTATGCCAAATGAGTTGGCTGTACCGCTGGCGTTGTCCACGTTCACCTTGCAGACCTTGAGCTTTCCGGCATATTCCTGAGCGATTTCTGCGACGATAGGCCCGACAATGTTGCATGGGCCGCACCAGGGAGCCCAGAAGTCAACAAGTACGGGCAACTCCGACTCAACCACTTCCTGCTGAAAGTTACTGTCATCAACACTTACTTCCATTCAGTTCTCTCCCTCTTGTCCGGTTTTGAACATACCGCGACAGACATTCTCGCTTCATGAATCCAGCAGAGTCATTTGCTTGTGGGCAGGCTTCTTCTTATCTGGATGCACAGCTTCCTGCGGACATATCTTCACGCACGTACCGCAGTGCTCGCATTTCTCATTGTTGATGCTCGCCTTGTCATCTACAATTTCAATCGCTCCCTGCGGGCATTCCATGGCACATACGCCACAGCCTACACATGCCTCTAAGTCTACCCAGGGCATTCTCGCCTCCTTCTCTACAAACTGTCCTTATCCTGTATTGGCGCACAATTGCTGCTTTAACTTGGTTATATCTTCCAGGACACCTTCAATGCATCCGCGGTCTTCAATGCAGCAGTCCCGCGGAACATCCTCGAGTGAGACATCGTTAAGGTAGCGCCCTTTGAAGTACTCAGTCAGCGTCTTTGCCAGTTGACTGCCTCTGAGAGTTCCAAGGACCTCGAACTCGACAAAGCGCAGTTTTCCGTCGGAATCACTCAAGGAGTACCGTATGTTATCAGAGCAAGCCTTGTTTGCTCTCACGGCTCGACCTCCTTTCCGCGCGCTCCGCCGCGAGAAAGTAGAGCAGGAGACAGTAGAACAGGAGAAAAAGGAGCGCGCAGCTCTACTGTTCTACTCTCAACTTTCTGCTTTCTCAACTGGAGACCGTGTTTGTCCTCTCGATAATTCGTTTAACCAACTCCAGAAAAGACTTCTTTGTCGGCGAATCGGCTGCGAGTGATACTATTGGTCTGCCTGCATCGCCGCCTTCGACTATCTCCGGGTCAATTGGGATGGAACCGAGAAATGTAACGCCCATCTCTTTCGCCATTGTCTCGCCGCCGCCGGATTTGAACAGATTCACTTCCTTACCACAGTGGGGGCAGGTGAACCCGCGCATGTTCTCGACGACACCGAGCACGGGCGTATTGACCTGCCGGCAGAAGGTAATACACTTTCGTACATCAAGCACGGAGACTTCCTGCGGCGTTGTGACTATGACAGCTCCGTCGGCGTCGGGCACCAACTGGCAAATGGAAAGCGGCTCATCACCTGTGCCTGGAGGTGCATCAACAACGAGATAGTCGAGTTCGCCCCAGTTAACATCCCTGAGAAACTGCTCTATCATGTGCATCTTCAAAGGGCCGCGCCAGATGACGGCCGAATCCGGCTCCGCCAAGAGGAAGGCAATCGACATGAGCTTAAGATTCGGCATATATTCATAAGGATTCAGGTTCTTTTCAGTTCCGCTTATGTGTCGCCCCTCGACGCCGAGCATCTTGGGCACATTGGGGCCATGGATGTCTATATCGAGAAGCCCCACCTTCTTACCCTGAAGGGCCAGCAGGACAGCCATGTTCACGGCAACTGTACTTTTCCCGACACCGCCTTTGCCGCTTAGCACGAGAATCTTGTGCTTGATTGCGCTGAGCCGCTTTTTCAGCTCCTTCTGTTCGATAAACCGTTTCAAGTCCGGGTCCATTTCCTTCTGCTCTTCCATGTTTTTCTCCTGACCTGCAGAAATTCTAATCCGCAGATTGCACTTCTTGCGCGAGGAGTTTCTTCAAGCGCTCGAGCGTTACGGGATAAGGTTCCATGGCGATTCCCATGAAATCGGAGAACTCCAGTATCTTCTCAGGTGACTTCTCCAACACCTCCTCAAACATGTTGAAAGGGTCCAGGAGGACGGCCTTGTCATTCACGGGGAAAGTCTCGTTAGCCATACCCTTGTCGAAATCCTTGAAAATGAACTCCCAGTACTCAAACCACCCCGGGGTGAGCCAGTAAACTTTCTGCCCTCCTGCTATGGCCTCTCTCTCCTCGGCTGAGGCCAGCATATCAATACAGTTCTTCGCGCGGAGCCTTGAAATGTTCCCACCGTGTTCGCGCAGCAGCCAGTCCACGTCTCCAGAAGGGTCGCGCGGGTCCAGGTAGCACCTTTCACCGTAGACAACGACAACCCTTCCACAGCTCTCCTTGGCCTTGAAGAGCTGGTTGAGAAGTTGCTTTTTCAACTCCGGCTGCCATTCGTGCAGCCCCGGAGCTGTGAACAGCAGCACATCGGGATTGAGAAACCCCTCTTCTTTCAGTTGGGTTAGCTCCCGGCGCAAAGTGCCGCAGGAAATAACAGCAACGCCTTCGAAAGAAACTGTATTCGACATCAAGGTGCTCCCTTCGTGCCCACAAGGAAATATAGTTCAAATTGCGTACTTATCTGTTTCAGGCAGACCTTCTTTCTCAATAACTACGACCATAGTCATGAAATCCATCTTTCGTATAAAGCCATTGACTTCTCGATGCCGACCGTACAAGTCGGTTACACTTAGCATGTCACGTTTGCGTTCAATTGTCGTAACGTCTGTGAGAAGAGGTTCTTCGTCCTGGGGTCCTCCAGGTTCAGCGACATAAACTGTTGCCAAGCGCATTTACACTTACGCCTTTCATCTACGCGGGGCGCGGAAGCCTGTTGTTAGTATCACCTGCCTGTGTTCGACCAGTCTGCATCCTACCTTCTCGAAACCAGTTCGTCTCATCATGCTGACAATTTCCCGGCAAGTATAATACTTCTCGTTCCATAGCTCTTCTGCGAGCGAGCGGCGAGGAAAATCCACTACAAGAATCTCGCCCCCCGGACGCAGAACCCTGTGCGCTTCCCTGAGAACCGTAACAGGTGCACGCATCTCATGCAAAGACCACATCATAACCACTGCGTCAATTGATCCACGCGGCAAGAAACTCAGGGACCTGGCATCCGCCTTGATACACTGAGGATTTCGTTTAACAGAACCTCCCTTTTTACGGTGGCGAGGCGGAAAACTCTCGGAAGAAACATCAACACCGATGACTTGCTGTGCGTATGTTTGGGCAAGGAACTCAACAAGTTCACAGTTGCCGCAGCCGATGTCGAGCACGCGGTAGGCAACCTGCAACTCTTGGCCGATTCTGCGATAAAGCCGAGGCTTTATTCTGTCGTAGAAGTCATCAGGCAATCTCTTCTTCATGAGACAACTTCCTTCTTCGCCATCCTTCGTGCCACCGAATGGTGGCGTAGCCACTTTAGATAGTGTGCCGCTGGCACCGGGCTTAGAGTTCAATCATCGCAAGGCCGCTTCTCACAAGGCTCGTCGCGTCCGCAGCACGTACTGTCGCGTCCGCAACGAGGTGCCCTTGAGCCGCGGCCATAATCCGTCTCGTAGAAACCGCTGCCCTTGAAAATTATGGCGGCACCCCGGCCTATGAGCCGGCGCACAGGTCCACCGCATTCCGGGCATTTCTTTTCGGGCGCGTCTTTCATGCTCTGAAATTTCTCGAACCGGTGCCCGCACTTCTTACATTCATACTCGTAAGTAGGCATACATCGTGCCTCGATTAAAAAGAACTCTCTCAAGAACGCTATTGGCGTTCACCAAATATCTTGCTGCCTATCCTTATGAGGTTGGCTCCTTCCTCTATTGCAACCTTGTAACTGTTGCTCATGCCCATGGACAGCGTGCGCATCTCGACTCCGGGGGTATTCATCTTGGCGATTCTGTCGAATGCCTCTTTTGTGGCGCGGAAGTAGGGTCTGGCATCTTCCGGGTTGCCGAATCGTGGCCCCATGGTCATAAGGCCCTGCACGCGGATATGAGATAACCCGCTCAGCTCGCGCATGAGGTCGTCGAGTTCTTCAGGAAACACGCCGGACTTGCTTTCTTCCCTGCCGCTGTTGACTTCGATAAGGACAGGCATGATTTTATGCAGAGCGGCGCAGCGGCGGTTCAGGGCTTCGGCGAGACGCGCCGAGTCAATTGTTTCTACCATGTCGAACAGGACGGCGGCCTTTTTGGCCTTGTTTGTCTGAAGGTGGCCTATAAAGTGCCACTGAGCCTGCTTGCCGAACACGGTAAGCAGGCGCTCTGCTTCCTGAACGTAGTTATGGCCGATTATCTTGATACCGGCTCGGATTGCAGCAGCTATCTCTTCCACTGTCCGCGACTTGGCGGCAGCGACAACAGCCACTTGAGATGGGAGACTTTTGAGAATATCAGTCACTGCTTCTGAGATCGTTTCAGTGTCCATGCCGTGCCTTTCTATGGCACACGAGCACTCTGCAACGCTTTACTTCGAGTTGCGAGCTTCTCTACCAAAGGATAAGGAATCCCAATTACCAGCCTGTCTCTGCCAATACTGGCGAATTCCCTCGCATCATCACA
>DAOVDS010000365.1 GCA_030669415.1 bacterium | reverse complement strand
CTTTGTAGCGCCGCCTATTTTGATGGCGTCTTCGTGGATGACATCCTTGTATGTTTCGGCCCGGCCTTTCTCGTTGTTGACATCCCAGCCGAGTTCTATGAAGAAGGGGTCAAGAAACTCGCGGCGCAGTTGCGTTTCGTTATAGCGGCCCGAGGTGTAGGCCTCGCGGTTGCGCTCGAAGCGGTCAACAAGCTCGAGAATCCCGTTTGGGCAGGTCACGATGCATCTCCTCTACTGAGTTCAGGCAAGGTTTCCAACTGGCGGATTATAACAGATAAAGTTGGGTGGGGCAAGGAAGGAATCGGGATGTCAGGGGTCGGGGGTCGGGTGGTTCGGATTTATCTACCCATGCTTGCGCATGGGGCTTCTTAACGCGCCGCAGGCAACGCGGCTGAACACGGCGGGCAAGTCCGCCGGCTAAGTAACCCCGCCGATGAACGGCGGGGCTTTGGAATCCTCAACGCGCCGCGGGCGGCCCGGCTGAACACGGCGGACAAGTCCGCCGGCTAACTATCCGCTTTTGATACTTCGTATTGACAATGTTGGGGGGAGCAATTAGTATAGGCTGGTTATCCAGCCGGCGTGCCTGATTCATAAGGAGATAGAGATGACGCCAACACGCGATATGAGTTCTCGCAAGTCAAGGGTGTGGATGGTCCCGGTCGTCCTGGCACTGTTGATGACTGCCGGCTGCCCGCAGCCGCCCAAGGCGCCCGAGGCCCCGAAACCTGCGGAGCAGCCGCTTCTCTTTCGCCTGCTCGCGGGCGGTGAGCAGAAGAAGGTCCTCGATTACGCCGGGTCTTTTCTGGGCAATCTGGAGGTCAAGCTGGACCCCACGCTGCAGTCCAGGGAAAGCTCTGACACCGTTTTACCGGACTATAAGCACGCGGTGAACACGGTGTTGCTCCCGCAGGACAGAAGCGGCGATGCTTTCCTGCGCGCCGCGGCGGATGCACTTGGCATCTCGCTCTCGGAAGTGCGGGCAATGCTGCCTAAAGATGAGCGGGGAACGCAGCTTGTCAGATTCATACGAAACGTATTCCTGTTTCACGAGCTGGCAGCGTACCTGCGCAACCAGTACAAGGTATTCAACTACGTCAATCACTTCAAGGAGGAAGAAATCGGCCACGAGTTCGCACGGGTTGTGATTGACCACTTCGTGTCGGTGGAGCCGACACTGAAGCCTCTCAGGGATGGGTTTGTAACGTTCTACGAGAAGCTGCTGGCCCGCGCGGCGCAGGATTTCCCCGGTGTCTCGCAAGACGAGACATCGCTGCGGAACTGGTTCAACAAGAACCACGCGGACCTGGTGAGCATGAATCTCAACTCATATCTTCTTTTCAAGATGATTCGCCAACTGGCCAGCTTCAAGAAACAGCAGGAATACCCGCTGACCGGATTCATGAAGAAGTACCTGTTCGAGGACCGCGCGAAGCTCAACATCACCTTGTCTGACAAGTCCTTGTCCGCTTACACCCTTTACAGGGGAAAGAGCCAGGCGATAAGGCGAATTGCTCACTCCTACCAGTTCCGGGGGCTTTCGGGTGTCGCCGCGGGCCCCGACGGCAGGTTGTTCTTCTCTGACTACCGCAACATCCAGCAGGTGACTGACCGCGGCAGCCGGGATATCGTTGAGGGCAGCCAGGGCGTATTCGCACCGACCGGTTTCTGCATAGACGCGCAGGGGAAGCTCTGGTTCGTTGACCGGGACACGGTCAGGGCAGTTGACTTTCCGAGCCGCCGCGTCGCCAACGTGAAGCTCTCCGGGAGGCTCAAAGGCTCGGCCAGCGCCGACCCGCACGGGATTATCCCGATAGCCCTCACCGCGGATGGCAGTATCCTGATTGTGAACAACTCCACCAGCCCTCCCACTCTCTACATGCTCGACAGCAGCGGCTCGGTTGCAGATTCCGCAGCTCTTCGGGGCACAGCCGGCGGGATTGCCTGTTACCAAGGGAGCATTTACGTCACAAATACGTCCCACCATACTGTGGACCGGGTCGAATTCGGCAGCGGGGTGTCCACGATCGCCGGTATGCGTGACTATCCCGGACACGGAGATGGCAAGGGTTTCGAGGTGTTCTTCAACTCGCCTGCGGGGATCTGCGTGGATGGCGATGGAACAGTCTTCGTCGCTGACACCTGCAACCATGCGGTCCGCAGGATTGACGCGGATGGCAGGGTTTCAACAGTAATCGGTATCGAGCGCGGCAGGTCCGATGGCCCTGTGGAATCGGCGCAGCTCCACTGTCCCGTCAGTGTAGCGGTTGGCAAAGACGGCGTTATCTACGTTGCGGAACTGGCCAGTGAGCGGGTGGTGGCGATAGCCGGCAAGAAGCCGCAGCCGGAGTCAAAACGCATCCCTGCCACAGATGTCTCTGGCCTGGACAGCCCGGACCGGGAAACAGCCCAGTTGAGCAAGAGCATCGAGCGCTGTGCAATCGGCTACAGGCTGCTCGACACCTATGTCAGGCGCGGCATACGGTACAGGGACCTTGAGGAATACGACAAGTCCTGGGCAGACCTGCAAGCTGCTATCGGAATTGCCCCGGACAAGCTTCTCGCGTATGTCGAAGCGGGGATAACGAAAGAGGCTGCCGGCGAGGCGAATGATGCAATAGATGCCTACACTCTTGCAATAGACATGAAGAAAGACCTGGTGCCTATAGAACGGTTCCGGGACCAGGATTTCCTCCGCGCGCTCATGCACCGCGGCCTTGCACACGCGAGCCAGGGCACATTTGCACCCGCCATTGAGGATTTGACAAAGGTAATTGAGACACGCAAGATGGCGGTGGAGGTATTCAAGGAGCCAGACCTGCCCCAGGAGCGGCTCGCGCAGATATGGTTTACACGGGGCAGGATTTACCTGGACAGCGGCGATTTCAAGAAGGCGGTCGCCGACTTTGACCAGGCGCTGGTGCTAAACCAGAAGATGGTTAAGGCCTATTACCATCGCGGGCTGGCATACAAGTCTGCGGGGAAGTACGACTCTGCAGTCAAGGACCTTAGAAAGGCCGCCAGCCTTGACTCATCTTATGCCGACCCGCACTATACGCTCGGGCAGATTTACCAGTCGAACATAGTTGACAACGAAAAGGCGATTCAGCACCTCAGAACGTACCTTGCTCTCAAAGGCTCCCACAAGACAGACGCCCAGGCGCGCATCGAAGAATTGAAAAAGAAACTGACACGGACTACAACTTCGGACGAACCGTTCTGGGAAGAAGTAATCGAGGATGCTGAGGGCAGGCGCTGGATACTTCGCCACTATGCAAGCGGAAAGACCCAGAAATTCCCGGTAAAGGAAGACAACGAAAAGTAGTGGCTTGCCACTTTTGAAAATAGCTGTTGAGTTTCCTGTATTCTGCAAGTTAAGACGAAAACAGGAACGTACAATTTGGCCTGGTTCACATGACGAAGCGCGAAGGTAACACAAACAGTATGTCATTGCGAGCGGCGGCCCCGCAGGGGCTTTTTCAAGAGTGGCTACGCCACCGCCGCGTGGCAATCTCATCCTTCCAACTTGATGAGATTGCTTCG
>DAOVDS010000415.1 GCA_030669415.1 bacterium | reverse complement strand
ATCAGCAGCGAGACTACGCCAGCAAGCCAGGGTGCAGCCGGTGGAGCAATCAGAGAACAGACAACCGTAAGAATGCCCAAGACAAGAAGAGCCCAAATGCCGGGGAAGATTAGCACGTTAATCAGTATTGAGAAGGGAGTTACAATGTGGAAGTGGTAGGCAACGAGCGGTGCCACACCAAGCCATGCGGCCATAGAGATATATGCCCATGCAGTAAAAGAGTCAATGACAACAGAGGTAGCGTAGCCAACGCGTGTACGCTCCTCGGGCCGCTGCAGCATACGAAGCAGGTAACCCCGGGTCGTACGAAGCTTGCTAAACAGTGGACGGAAAGCCAAGATAGAGAGCAGGGCGACAAACGAGAGCTGGAAACCCAGGCTGAATACGTCGAACGGGTTAATCAGGATTATGAGCACTGCGGATGCGCCGAGGATGTTGAGCGGGTCGCGCTGGCGCCAGAAGAACTCCGCCCCAAAGTACAGAAGCCCCATAATAGTAGCGCGGACAAGGGAGATGCGTGCACCACCAATGAAGCAGTAGGCAACAAGGGCGGCCATCACAATTGCCACGCGGACGTTACGCGGGATGGGCAGCAGGGCCAGCGTCCACCAGAGGAAGAATGCGAAGATAGCCACATGCAGCCCGGAGAGTGCGAAGAAATGAAACGTTCCTGTCTTCAAGTAGAGTTCCTCAACACTCTCGTCAAGCGCGGCCCGCTCTCCGACCAGCACGGCGCCGAGAAGCGCAGCTTCCTTCGAGTTCTCTTCGTGGAATGCGAGTCCAAGACCGGTTAGGATGCGCTGGCGCACAGCGTGGAGCGCGCGCCTGGGCCACGAGGCTGTTGTTTTGTCAGCCACATCAATACTGTCATTTTTGCCGACGTAGGCGCGGGCCGATATCTTTCTCTTCTCATAGTAGAACCTGTAATCTGTCTGACCGGGGTTGGTGGGGCAGGGGAGATGGCAGAGAGTGGCCTTGAGCTTGACAACATTCCCAGGCTGAATCTGTGGCGGCTCCTTGCGTCCCTTCACATACACCCTCACTTTGCCCGAAACCGGGATATCCCCGGAGTCCAGCTCAATCGATGAGGCCGCAATGTCGAAGCGGTACATATCTGCATCACTGCTGAGGGGGATTGTGGTAACAGGGCTCTCAACCCGGCCTTTCATTGTCGTTTCCAGTCGTCCTCTCTTGATGAAATTGGTGATGTCGCTGCTCTCAGGGGTGGGTGTGCGCAGGTTGAGATATACGGCACCCACCAGCGCAAGAGATGCAAACAGTAGAACAGCACGAAGCCTCAGGTGGCGGCGCAGCAGCGCGAACGCGACAAACAGGCCACCGGCAAGGATGAACAGGTGAAACAGAGAGAGCACAACGTAGCTGCCTGCGACAGTGCCGGCTACAAGAGCAACCGCGGCAAAAGCACAGGGTCTTCGCATAAGAACTCCGTGATTGGACAAGGGATACGTATTCTACATTCCAGGAGACCGGGCTTCAATACATTTGCATCGCTGCAACAAAGACCTTATAGTTAATATGGGGAGCTGAGACTATGCGAACCTGGATTAAAGTCTGCCTTATTGCTGTAACATTGACTGCCTGTAGCTGCACGCAGCTACCGCAAAGGCATGTCACGGGCTTGAAACCGCGGCTAACCTCACCGAATAAACCAACCGATGAAGAACTTGAAGCCCGGATTGATGAGCTACTTGGACAAATGGCCTCTGATGAATACAAGCAACGGGAAAATGCCACGGAGAAGCTTATCAGCCTGCTCAATAAACAGGATGAGAAATTTGGGAATCTTGTCGAATACTTGGAAAAGCGGGTTAAAGAATTTGGTGATGATGAAATAGGACATCGCTTCAGGACTATCCTTGATCCATCCATCAGACCCTGGAAGTACTTCCAACTGCTAATCGAGGTAAGGCAAGGTGTACTCAGCCCTGATGGCCGACTTCTCGCGACAAGCGTCTTGGAGAAACAGGACCTTCCCGACGGTAGAAGTAAAACCCGCGAGGTGATTGGCATACTTAACGCGCGTACCGGAAAGAACCTGTGTACTCTCGCTGACGACTCAATGGACTCGGTTTACGCAACTGAGTTCAGTTCCGACGGCAAACTCCTTGCCTCAATCGGCAGAGATGACTTAGACGAGGGCTGCCGCTGGAGCTTAGGTGTGTGGGATATAGAAAAAGGGGCTTATCTTCATACGCTTATGACAGTCAAAGATTTCTTCTTAGGATGGTGTTGTTGCATCAGCCCGGACGGAAATCTTATCGCATCAACAAAAGGGAGAAAAATCTGCGTGTGGAATGCATGCACGGGAGACATGGTGCATACGCTAACAGGTCACGAAGAGGCAGCCTGGTACGTCACTTTCAGCCCGGACGGAAAACTTCTGGCCTCGGGAGACTTCGGAGGTTTGGTGCGGATTTGGGACTCGCGCACCGGGAAATGCACCTATACTCTCAAAGGCCA
>DAOVDS010000056.1 GCA_030669415.1 bacterium | reverse complement strand
GCGCACCTCGCTATTTGTATCATCAAGCACCTTGACAAGCGCCTCTTCTGCCCTCACATCCTTGATTCTACCAAGCCCCGACGCCGCCCACATGCGAACACTCGAATCTTTGTCCCCAAGGCATTCCAGCAGAAGTTCTGTTACTTTTTCGTCTTTCATGTTGCCGAGCGCTTGCACAGCATGCACGCGAATGGTGGCATTTGTGTCATCGAGTGCTTTGGTGAGGGAGTCTATCGCCGGGCTCCCGATCTGGCTGAGCGCTTTTGTTGCTGCACTGCACACAAACCACTGAGAGTCACTAAAGGCTTTGATAAGTGGTTCTACTGCTCTTGAATCTTCTATTTCTCCCAATGCGCTTGCCGCCACCTCGCGAACGAACATGTGGAACCCTCTAAGTGCTTTGATTAGCGGTTCTACCGCTCTTGCGTCCTTGATTTTCCCGAGAGCCTCTGCAGCTTCACAGCACGCGTGGGCGAGGTTATCTTCATCGTCTTCGTTGGTGAGCTCTTTGATAAGGGCTGCCACCGCCTTTTTGTCCCTAATCTCGCCAAGCGCCCAGGCTGCGGCCCTGCGCACACCACACTTCGAACCGCCGAGCGCCTTGATAAGCGGTTCCAATGCTTCTCGGTTCTTGATTCTGCCAAGTGCCCAGGCCGCTTCGAGCCGCAGGACAGGGTCAGTGTCACAGAGCATCTCGACAAGAATCTCTGTCATTCTCTCGTCCCGGATTCCCCCGAGAGTTCCGGCAGCTCTCTCGCGAACCAACTGATGAGGGTCTCTGCTTGCTTTGATAAGCGGGTCTATAGCGGGTTTTCCAATCTTGCCGAGTGCTTCTTTCGCAGCACTGTAGACACAATGTTCCGTATCACCGAGTGCTTCAATAAGCGGTTCCACTGCCCTCGCATCGCCGAGTTCGCCGAGCGCCTCTGCCGCCGCCTCGCGCACTTCCTCGTCCTCGCTCGTGAGTATCCTCAACAGGGGACCTATGGCATCCTGATGCTTTGAGCCCCCCAATGTCCCAGCGATTTCTTTGTGAGTCTCCGAATCCTGTGATTCAAGCTTCTCTACTATGTGACGAAACCGCCTTAGCAATGCTGGCGTAAGGGACCATCTTATATGGGGCTTGAGAACAATCTCTAATCTTTGCTTGATTTCAGGGTCTTTAGTCTCTTTGAGTTCCTGCTGCAAGATGCCTACAATAGCTGATGTTTCCCTCACGAGTTTTGCAAGCTCAGCCACGGCCTTTTCGCGTTCTTTGTACTCGCTGGAGGCGAGTTCTTTGAGCAGTTGGTCGGTTTTGGCCTTCAGTTCTTGTGAAGGCTGTTTGGGAACAGTTTTCCGCGGCGATGAACGCCGCGGCTTTGGAATTACCCGCGGGCTGAGGGCTTGCTTTGGCGGCGGCTGCGCACAGCCGCAGGCAGTCAGAAGAATCAATGCCAAACAGGCCAGAACCGCTCTTGTCATCAGAATATCCCAACCATCTCGACCGCCAGATTATAGCACGGCCTGAGCAGGCACGCAAACTGCAAATATAGCACACACCTGTCTGCGCTCTTGACTTCGGGGCAACACGTGATATTATTATGTTCAGGCGACATGGAGGACCCGAGATGCGGGCAGTTGTGCTGCTTTCCGGCGGCCTTGATTCCACAGTGTGCCTGAAGAAGGCTATTGACGAGAAGGGCGCAGAGCTCGCCCTGACCTTCGACTACGGCCAGAAGGCGGCCAGAAAAGAGATTACCGCAGCGCGCAAAATCTGCAGAAAGCTCAAGGTCAAGCATGAGGTTGTCAACCTCGGCTGGCTCGGCCGGCTGGGCAGGAGCGCGCTGGTGGTCCCGAATGCACAAGTGCCAAGGCCTGAGCCTGACGCAAACGCGCAGGCCATGCGCAAGGCAGCCCGGGACGTGTGGGTACCGAACCGCAACGGTGTTTTTGTCAACGTCGGGGCAGCCTACGCGGAGGCGCTGGGGCTTAGCACGGTGGTTGCGGGTTTCAACCGCGACGAGGCCCATCTGTTCCCGGACAACAGCATCCGGTATATGGCTGCAGCCAACACTGCGCTCAGGTTCAGCACCCTGGCGGGAATAACTCTGGAGAGCTATACCGCCTACCTGTCAAAGAAAGAGATAGTGAAGCTGGGCAGGGATATCGGTGCCCCGCTTGAGATGGTATGGTACTGCTACCTTGGAGGAAGGCAGCCCTGCGGGCGCTGCCAATCCTGCGTGAACTTCAGGCAGGCAACGGAGACTCTAAAGTAGGATGGGCTTTTTCCGCAGAACACCGGCATTTGCGCGCCTCCCGGGCGTGGGTTTCAACCTGGGGGGAAGGTGGACCACCCTGAGCGCGCTCCTCGTGACTGCGACCACCGCGCTCTTCGTCTTCTCGTATGGGAACCGCCCCTCCTTCGAAGAGCTTTCTGTCCTGACGGAGGCACTGCGCATGGACTGTTCGAAAGTCGCCGACGGGGAGGTCTGGCGTATCCTCAGTGCGCCATTTCTTTTCTCGGGGATGCTCCAGTTCTTCTTCGCCTCCTTGGCAATCTACTTCATGGGCGGCTACGTTGCGCGAAGGCTCGGTTTCACCTGGTTCGTGCTTGTGTATGTTGCGTGTGGCGCTGCAGGCGGCACGGCAAGCTCGCTCATGGCCCCGGGCAGGGGATTTGAGGCAGGCCCGGCTGCCACCTACGGCATAATCCTCATGTGTACGCTCTATTTCCCTTACATGTACTTCCTTGGCGGGGCCACGGCCAGACAGCTTGGCCCTGTCCTGATGGCCGCCATCATGCTGGCAAGCCTGAACTTCGATGGGGGAGACCTGAGCTATCTTGTGCAGCTCGCTGCATTGCCTGTCGCCTACGGCATGCTCAAGCTCGAGCCTGCAGTTGAACGCCTGCGCAGCAGGCGGCGCCTGCGCCGGGAGATTATCGGCGCCTTTACCGAGGCCCAGCGGGAGGAGGAGCTCGACAGGCTGCTGAAGAAGGTCGCGCACGAAGGGCTCGACAGCCTGAACCGCAAGGAGCGGCACTTCCTGCAGACTGTCAGCAAGGAATACAGGCGCAAGAAGGTCAAGAACAACCATTGAGACGGGAGTCTCCGGTGGCAGAAGTAACCTTTATTCACACTGCGGACCTGCACCTGAGAGAGCCAGGCGAAGAGCCGCTGCAACTGCTGCGCTGGCTGCTGGACAAATGCGTCGAGCACAACGCGGCCCTGTTAGTTGCCGGCGACTTTTTCGACAGTGAAGAGGAGGCAGCTCGCCTGCGCGAAAAGGTGAAGGACATCTTCAGCCAGGTTCCCGACATCCCCAAGTTCGTTATCCCCGGAAATCACGACACCGGCGCCTTTAGAGAAGGTATCGACTACGGTCCCGAATTCTACGCGCTCAACAGCCCGCCCTTCTCACTCGGGTACCACGAAGATGTCGTGATAGCCGGGTTTCCGTTCGTGACCAACTCCTCGCTGCGAGCCCAGCTCGACGAGTACCGCGCACCCGGCAAGCCGCTTATCGCCATGGCGCACGGAACTTACTTCGGGCGCGGACAGGCCGCCTTCTTCGAGGATGTGCGCGAACGGGGCGAGGAGTACTTCCCGATATACAGTTGCGACCTCGAAGACATCGGAGCCGACTACGTGGCGCTGGGACACTACCACTCGCAGCACGCATCGTTCGTCCACGGGGAGATGGTTATATGCTACCCCGGAACGCCGGTGGCGCTGGCAGGCAGGGAGACAGGCATAAGAACGGTCGTCGCCCTCACCGTGGACACCGAGACCGGCGAGGTGGACATCGAGCGTCTCCCCGTACCGGTCGGCGTATGCAACATCAGGGAGAACATCCAGGTGTTCGCGGCCGAGGAGGAAGAGGCCCTGACAAGACTCGAGCAGTTGCTCCAGGACCGCCAGGACGGCCGCGTATCCCTGACTGTTCGCCTGAACGGCACCATTCACATGCTTGAGAGAGAACTCAACGACCGGCTTGCCGAGTTCAGGGAGGAGTACGCAGACCGTTTCGCGAAGCTGATAGTGCGCAACGAGACAGTGAGCTACCGCAGCCTCGTGGACGAGCGGCCGCTGGTGCGCGATTTCATGGCGAGGCTTGCAGCGATAGAGGATCTCGACGAGGAGACGAGGGCGAGAGCGCTGGAACTGGGCCTTCGCGCCTTCGAGAAGGTGAAAGGTCACGCGCGGTGAGAATCACCGACATCAACATCCACAAGTTTGGCCCGATAAGGGACTTTGTGCTCGAGGCCGCACCTGTCACCGTTATCTTCGGCGACAACGAGTCAGGCAAAACCACCATACTCGACGCGCTTCTCGAGGCGCTCTTCAGCGTGTCCACCCGGCAGGTCAAAAGCCATTTCGCAGGGATTGACCGATACGACGGTCAGGGCGGCCTTGAAGGCATCGTCTGTATCGAGCGCCGCGGCATTGTCCTCACCTATCCCTCGCCGACCGGAGATACCCTTGACAGGCTGGCCGGCTTCCCGCCCGTCTACGTCAGGAACCTGCTGGTGGTCAGGGAGAGCGACCTGCAGTTCTACGACAAGTACGGTACATGGTGGCTTGAAATCAAGGACCACCTTTCGGGATTCGAGGGCGGGCTCGAGGCGGTGGCCGAGGGCGTGCGACAGGAAATCGGGCTCACCCGCGAGGGTGACTGGATAAACCAGAAGGGCCGCCACATAAAAGACGAGGTTGATGCTCTCAGAGAAACAAGGCAGAGCTTCGAGTCACTGCGGCAGGATGCCGAGGAGCTGGCGCAGCTTCGCTCCAGGCTCAAGCGGCTTTCCCTGAAACGGGAAGTCGCAGAGAAGCACCTTTCGCTTCTCAAGCGCGCCCACGCCAAGGAGCAGCTCGAGACCGCCTCCGTGCTGAAGCGCAAGTTCAGCGATGAACAGTCCCGCGCCGCAGAGCTCTTGAAATACCAGGACAGTGCACACGCCGCCTGGCGCAATCTGGAGACTGAAATCAAAACTCTTCAAGAGAGCCTCTCCAACCTGAAAGCGCAGAAGAACAATCTCATCGTGCGGATAAACGAGACGGAGAAGGAGGCAGCCCTCCACGAGGAGCAGGCCAGAAGCTCGGCCAGGAAAGAGGCCCAGATTACGCCCGAGGTCGAGACGGGTCTTCAGGAAATCAGGGCGTTTTACGAAAAGGAAAAGAGCCTCCTGGCCTACCAGCGTTTTCTCTTCAGCGGTGCAATCCTCCTGCCCGCGCTGGCGGCGCTGTTCTTCGTCTTCGCATATTTCAAAGATAGTGCATACCTGCTGCCTGCCTTTACCTGTGCCTGCGGCGCCTGTGCCTGCGCCGGGTTGTGGCTGCGGCGGCGCAGGCTCAGCCGCCGGCTCGCCGAGGCCAAACAGGCTCTCCTGGCGAGATTTCACGCGCTCGGTGAGCAGGCGACAGACATAGACGATATCGAGTCCTGGGTCTTCACGACACGCCGAAGCACCGAACAGGAAAGGGCAAGCGCCGAGGCCCTCTCACACGAAGCCGACAAGGAGCGAACCGAGCTGACGCAGCTCGAGCTCGGCATCGAGGACAAGGAAAAATACCTTGAGAGGCGCAAGCTCGACCTCGCCTCAATGAAGGAAGAGTACGGGTGCTCGTCAATTGACGAGTTCGAGGCCAGGATGACCGAGCGCACGCATGCTGAGGATGAGGTGCAGTCGCTCGCCGGAAAGATAAACATCCTCCTGGGCTGCGCCACGGAAGAAGACTGGGAAGAGAAACTGACTGAGCTTGACCAGTACGAGGATGTGGAAATCCTCTGGGAAGAGGAAACGCAGGCCCGGCTCGAAAATGAGGTGCCGCTTCTGAGCGGGGAGGAGAAAGTCGCGCGCGAACGCAGCCTGGCAATTGAGAAAAGGCTGCTCGAGCTGGGGTGCAACTCGCCCGAAGATGCCTGGCAGACGCAGGAGGATGCGGCGCGAAGGCTTCGCAGCTTCGAGCTTGACAGGCGCTCGGCAGAGATGATTTTCGGCATCCTCGATGAGCTTTCAGAGCAACAAGACACAATAATCAACACTGTGCTCGAATCAGGCAGCGAATCCGCCACACACTACTTCCGCCAGGCAACGGGCGGCAGGTACAACAACATCTTCTGGCGCGACTCGCCGGACGGTGAGGGCGGGCTCTTCGTGCAGACGCCGAACGGCAAGACCATTGGCATAGAATCACTCTCCACCGGCACGCGTGCGCAGCTTCAGTTTTCCATCAGGATATCGCTGCTTTCGCACCTGTTCGGCGGGGAGCCGCTGTTCCTGCTTCTGGACGACCCGTTCCTGACAAGCGACCGCGAGCGCCTGCACGACCTGCTCAAGAGCCTGGTGGATTTCACCCGCCAGGGCTGGCAGATATTTTACTTCACGGTTGACAGGGAAATTCCGCCGATATTCCAGGAGCTGGGCCAGGACAGCGTCGTGGTCAAGAACCTCCCGCGGCTTGACATTTCAACTTGACCGCAGAGTCGCGCCCCGAAGAGGCATGTTCAGCCGGGCCGCCTGCGGCCCGGTCATTCCGCCGGCTGAGTGGAGAAAGACCGGCGGCTATAGCACTTCACGGTTGTATGTAACCACTGAAGTTGGCTGCTGTTTAGTTCCCTCTCCCCCGGGGGGAGAGGGTTAGGGTGAGGGGGAATTCTTATCACCCTCCCCTCAATCCCCTCCCCTCAAGGGAGGGGAAGTCTGTAACAGGTTACACTCACTCGTGAAGTGCTATAAACATCCGCGGACTGAGTGGAGAAATATCCGCGGCTTTGTTTTCCCCGGGTGTGAAACCCGGGGCTTGCCATCCACGCCGTAAGCGAGGCGGCTAAGATGCCTCCTCGGGGCCCGTGTCCTGCGTGTCTTCGAGCTCAGGAAGTGCCTCGGTCTCGCCGAAGCCGTCGGTCTCGGGTATGCCTTCCTCGCGCAGTATCCGGGAGATTCTAATGCTTCGCTCTATTGAGTGGTCTATGTGAAATGATATGGCGGGCGGGTACCTGAGGGAGAGCTCCTGGAAGAGCCGTTTCTGGATGAACCCCCTGGCGTGCTTCAGGCCCCGCATGGTGGTTCGCTGGTTTGCCTCTTCGCCGAGCACCGAGACGTGCACGTTCGCGCTCTTCAAATCACGGGCAAGCTCTACCCGTGTGATGGTGCACAGGGCGATACGCGGGTCGCTCAGCTCCTGCAGGATAATGCGGGAAATTTCGTGCCTGATGAGCTCTTCGACCTTCTCCCTGCGGTGCGACTCTTTCTTGAATGGGACAGTCACCTGAAAAACTTCTTTCTCACCATGGAGAGAATTCCAAAGCCCCACCGTTTACCGGTGGGGAAAAACATAATCTTTCCGCGGCCATAAAGACCGCGGCTTTGGAATAGTGTTTCTCCGTGTCCGTGGTGAACATGAATCAAATAATCTCGATTTCCGAGTCAGTAACCTGCGCGATGGGATTTCGCCGCATAAACGCGAGCACCTTCGAGAGGACGCTCTGGACGAAACGGCTGTCGTTGGCGACAAACGCGACACCGAGCTCTGCAACCTGCCTGCTGTCCAGGGCGCCCACTTCGGCCACGGAGATGTTGAACCTGCTCTTGAGCTTGTCCTTGATGCTCTTCACCACGCTGCGCTTGTCTTTGAGGCTGCGCGAGTCTCTGACAAGGAGTCGCGCCCTGAGCAGGCCCACCCGCATATTGCTGTCATTCGAGCTTGCGTGCAACTTTCTCTATCTCGTATGTCTCTATGACATCGCCGATATTCACATCATCGAACCCGCTCAGGCTTATTCCGCACTCGAAGCCTTCTTTCACCTCCCGCACATCATCCTTGAACCTGCGCAGGCTGTCCAGGGCGCCCTCGTACACTACTTTACCCTCTCGCTTGACGCGGGCCTTGTTGCTGCGGCTCACGGACCCGTCGAGCACGTAGCATCCTGCTACAGTCCCTGCGCGTGAAGACCGGAAGGTCTGGCGCACCTCGCAGTGGGCTGTGATTATCTCCCGCTCCTCCGGCTCCAGAAGGCCTTCCATTGCCGCCTTGACATGCGAAGTAAGCTCATAGATTACGTCGTAGATTCTCACATCTGTCTTTCTCTTTTCCGCGAGCGTCTTGGCGTTCTCATCGACCAGCACCGAGAACCCGATTACCACCGCCTGCGAGGCATCGGCCAGAAGGACGTCCGATTCGTTGACATTGCCGACACCGACGTGCAGCATTTTCACCTTGACCTCGTCCGCCGAGAGCCCTTCGAGCGTGGCACTTACGACGTCGGCGGTGCCCTTGACATCCGCCTTGAGAATCAGCCTGAACTCCTTGACCTTGCCCGCCTTGAATTTCTCGAAGAGGTTCTCAAGCGTGACAGCCTCACGGCTGATGACCGACTCAAGCCGCTGGCGCTCCTTGCGCTTGAGCACGGCGTCCTTTGCCTTGTGAACGTCATCCACGACGTAGAGCCTCTCACCCGCGCCGGGCACTTCCGGAAGGCCTGTCACCTGAACCGGCCAGGAAGGCAGCGCTTCCTTGATAAGGTTACCCTCCGTGTCGTACATTGCACGCACCCGGCCGATGGACGAGCCCGCAATAATGTCGTCACCTATTCGGAGTATCCCATCCTTCACAATCACCGTGGCCACAACACCCACCCCGGGAGTCAGTTTCGCCTCAAGCACCGTCCCGATTGCCGGGCGGCCCGGGTTCGCCTTCAAGTCAAGCATGTCAGCCGACAGCACCAGCATCTCCAGAAGCTCGCTTATGCCATCGCCGGTCAGGGCGGAGACTTCCACCACCACGACTTCCCCACCCCATTCTTCGCTGGTCAGGTTGAGGCTTGCAAGCTGCTGCTTGGCACGAAGCTGGTTGGCGTTGGGCTTGTCAATCTTGTTGAGCGCAACCACTATGGGCACACCGGCCGCCTTCGCGTGGTCTATCGCCTCTTCCGTCTGGGGCATCACGCCATCGTCTGCGGCGACCACCAGGATAACCAGATTCGTCACATTCGCGCCGCGTGCGCGCATATCTGTAAATGCCTCGTGCCCCGGGGTGTCAACAAACACGAGCTCGCGCCCATCAACATCTATCTTGTAGCTGCTGATGTGTTGAGTGATACCGCCAGGCTCGTGTTCGTGTATGTTTGTGCTCCGGATGCGGTCCAGCAGGCTTGTTTTTCCGTGGTCCACGTGCCCCAGCAGCGTTATGACAGGCGGCTTGGGAACCAGCGCGTCAGGCTCAGCAGGCACGTTCTCGAGGGCCGCAAGGTAGTCCTCCGCGTCGGGCGCCTCGGTTACGGTGACCTCGACACCGTACTCCAAGCCCAGCTCTTCCGCCGTTTCCGACTCAAGCGTGCTGTTTATGGTCACGTGCTCCCCCTTGCGCATGAGGAAGCTGATTATATCCTTGACCTTTACCCCAATCTCGGAAGAGAAATCGCGAACAGTTATGGGCGGCACAACCGACACTTTCTCAGGCCTGACATGCTCGGGGCGGGCGGCCTTTCTCGCGTATCTGCGTCTGGGCGGCCTGCGCCTGGGCCTTGCCCGCTTGAAACGCCCCTCCATCCCCCAACCCTGGCGGCGCCTCAGCAGGCGGGCGTGTCTCTCCTCGCGCTCCGCACGCTTCCTCGCCTCATCTTCAAGCTCCATGACCCTGCGCCGAAGGTCATCGGGGGCGAGCTGCTCCTTGTCGTCAGCCAGCTTGATTACGGGAGACTTCTCCGGCGCCTCCTCGACTTCTTTTGCGCCCTTCCTGACCCTGGCGGGCTTCTTCTTCCTGGCCGGTGCGCGGTGCGCTTTCTGTCTCTTCTTGAGCTGCTCAGCCACCTTATCGGCCACGGTCTTCACCTTGGGTTTGGCCTTCTTCGGCGCCGCTCTCTTCTTGGCCGGTGGCTTCTTTGCCTTTGCTTTCGGCTTTGCCTTGAGCTTCTCTTCTTCCTTCGGCTTTTTCTTTGTCTTGGATTTCGCCTTCGCCTTCGCCTTTGCCTTCGCCTCTTTCTCTTTTTCCTTCTTTAGCTTTGCCTCCTGCGCCCGCTGCTTTTTTTCCTCTTCCTTCCTGCGTTTCTGCCGTTCCTTTCTCTCTTCCTCGCGGGCCTTCTTCAGAATCTCGTCCGATTCCAGCAGCTTCACCCTGCGGGCAAAGGTCCTGCGTGCCAGGGTTATTTGGTTTTCGTCGAGTTTGGCAAGGTTGGATTTGAATACTATCTTTTTGGACTTGAAGTATGAGAGCAGTTTCCTGCTCGTGAGGCCGAGTTCCTTGGCAAGCTCATAGAGACGCATAAAAAGATCCTTCCGGTCTCAAGGTATCTCTCAGGGCTTGTGCACCAACCTTGTGCCTGTGCAGCCCTCAACTTTCGCCTTCCAGTTCCATAACTGCCCGGTCGTAGATAGCCTGTGCCAGCTCGCTGTCCATGCCCTCAATCTCCACAAGAAGCTCAGAACCGGCATCTTTCAAATCCACTATATCGTGTATCCCGGCGGCGTGCAGGCGCTTCGAGATCTCTTCAGTCACGAGGTCGCTCATGCTGCCGAAGCCACCAAAGGTAGTCGTCTCCTTGTCCTTATCAGCCGAGCCCTCACCTTCCGGCACGACCTGCGCCAGCGCATCTCCGCCTTCCGGCAGGTTCACGCCGAAGCTCTTCGCTTCCTCTGCCGCCGAGTCCCCCTCTTCTTCCGACAGGCTGCCCGCCTTGTCAACCATCTCCTCGCTCATCTCCTCGAAGGCTTTCCCGCCGAACTTCTCGTATTGTTCACCCTCACCTTCGCGGGCTACTATATCGATATCCCAGCCCGTCAGCTTGGATGCCAGCCTTACATTCTGCCCGCGCTTACCGATTGCCAGTGAAAGCTGGTCCTGCGGCAGCGTCACGGTCGCGAACACCCTCTCGTCATCAAGCACAATTGATGCGCCCTCGGCCGGCTTGAGCGCGTTGGTAATGTACATCACTGTGTCAGCGTGCCATTCCACAATGTCGATTTTCTCGCCATTGAGTTCGCTCACTATCGACTTTATCCTCGCGCCGCGCACACCCACGCACGCCCCGACACAGTCCACTCTCGGGTCGTTCGAGATAACCGCAATCTTGGCCCTCTGGCCCGCCTCGCGTGCAATGCCCTTAATCTCGATTATCCCCTCACTTATCTCAGGTACTTCCATCTCAAAGAGCGTCTTAATCAGCTCCGGGTGCGTGCGCGACAGGAGTATCCTGACCTTCTGCCCCTGCTTCTTCACATCCACAACGTAGAACTTCAGCCTGTCGCCCGGGTGGTAGCTTTCACCCACTATCCGCTCCCGCTGCGGAAGTACCCCCTCCGTCTTGCCCAGGTTTACTATGACGTTGGGGCCCTCGACCCTCTGGACTATCCCGGTAAGCAGTTGCTCCTGCTTCTTCTCGAAGTCCAGGAAGACAACGTCCCGCTCCGCCTCCCGTATCTTCTGCATTATCACCTGCTTGGCAGTCAGGGCGGCAATCCGTCCGAGCTCCTCCGGGTCTATCTTGCGGCCATCCGCGCTCGCCTCGATGGCGCCTGTCTCCCGGTCTATGGAGATTTCCACGCTGTCGACATCCTCGGCGCGCTTCTTCACCGCAGACACGATGGCCATCTCGATACCCTCGAAGATTATCTCCTTGTCGATATCCCTGTCCCGGTGTATCAAGTCGACTATTCTTACAAGCTCACCGTTCATCAGTCTCTCGCGCGGGGCGTCAACCCCAGCAAAAAAAGTGGGAAAACTTATCCCACCCTTGGAAAAGTATCACCCCTCGTAACCTAACACGATACCGTAGCCCCGCAGACTTGTCAACATTTTTTTGAAAAATGTCACCCCGCACCCCGCCAGGCCGCAACGCGGCTACTTCCGATGCTCCCGGCGCCTGTGTGTGCAAAATTCGGGCCTGGTTCAAATCCGGGTGACAGAAGCCCCGGGTCTATGACCCGGGGTTGATTCAAACCCCGCCACACAGCAGCGGGGCCGGGGATACGTAACAAGTACATGTCCCCGGAACACGAGGATTTGAACCATGCCAAAAGAGGTGTCGGGGGCTTAGAGGAAGAGGGGCCCGGTTGGATTTCTCGTCCACTTGGCCGCGTTCCTTGCGTACTTGCGGACCGGACCTCGGCGCGTAGAGAAGGTAGTGTCTTCCCCATCCGCCGCGGGGGCGGATTAGAATCTCAGTACCGCTTCAAAGAATATCAGCTCGTGGGTCTTGGCGTTGCCGAGCACGGGCTTGAAGTATTTCCCATTCCACAGGAACCCGACACCCGCGCGGAACGTGATATCCTCGGTGTAGTCCCACTTGACCTGAACGTCGAGCTCATCACCTATCTTCTCGTAACCCGGGAACAACGCGCTGCGCTTAACGGCGCGGCCGGTGCGGAAGTTGCCGTAGAGCATGCTCAGCTCCCAGTCACGGCCGGGCTTGAAGCCCGCGCGCAGCTTCAGTGCCGAGTAGTTCGTGTCCAGGTCGTAGCCGTAGTTGTTCTCCTCGAGAATAATCGTGTCATCCACATCCTCGTAGGAGATGAAATTCTGCTGCTTGCGGTCGGTGCGGTCCGGGTCGCCGGAGAGCCACCACCATTCGGCACCAATAAACGGCTTCCAGGCACTCTTGAGCACAGTGTACTTGAAACCACCGTAGCCCCCGAACGACTGCTGTATTATGCTCTTGGTCTCGTTGCTCAGCGCCGTTCCCGGCGGGTCAGCCGCAGGGTCGAAGTTGTCCCAGTAGGTGCCGGACTGGCCGTACGCTTCGGCGAACACCTCCAGCGACTTGGTCGCCTTGACCAGCGAGCCCAGGCCGAATGTCCAGATGCGGCTTGCAGGGTTGTGTGACATGCCGGCAAGGGTCAATATTATTTTCGCCATATAGTCCTTCTCGTGCGGAATCGTAATTGTCCCGACAAGGGCGAACAGGTCGCGGTCCAGGTCGCGCTGCCTGGTTTCGACCGTGGTGACGAAAAGGGCTTCGCCCTTGAACTGCAGCCGTTTCGTCTTCTTGTTGTAGCAGAGCTTGATTCCGCCCGCCTCGACAGAGCCAGCGAGTCCCGGGCCGTTGAGTTCCAGAACGCCGTTGCCAGGTGCCTGGAAGTTGTTGGTGAAAGCGTCTTCGCTGCGGCCGAGGGCGAGGAAGAACGGGTTGCCGTTGCCCAGGAGGTCGTAGACAATTTCCTGGATGCCGAGCGTGACCGAAAGCTCCTTGTACCCGAACTCCTTGATGTGCACGTATGCCTGGTCAACTTCGAGCAGCCTGCTCGGGTAGTTCACGGTCGTCAGCCCGGCAGTTATCAGTGTCGTCGATGGGCTGCCGATATCGTCCACGAGGTACTCGGGCGTCTTGAGGCTTACGTACGCTTTGACCTGGTTTGCGAGCCAGATGTCGAGGTTGAGCGTGATGGTAGGGTCGAAAAACGTGGAGCTGGACTGGCGCTTGCCGGCCAGTGTGCGCCCGTAAATGGTCGTATTCACCTCGCGGTTCGAGAAAACGGAATCCAGCTTGATTTCGCCCGAAAGCGTGATTCCTTTCGACTTCTTGGTCTCCACGTTGCCTGCTTCGCATAGCGACGCTATTGCGAACAGGACAAGGAAAACCGCAATTGCGAACAACGTACGTCTCATCTCTACCTCCTCCTCTTCCTTAACTGTGCGCCTGTTAACATTCGTCTATGTCCCAGACCGGCAACAGCCTTACAGCCATCTCCAGGTCCTCGGGTGTGGTGATTTTCACATTGGTGGTCTGCGACTGCACCAGCTTGACCTTCCCGCCGACAAGCTCTACGAGCTGCGCGTCGTCAGTCACTTCCCCGGTGTCCGCTGCCGCAAACGCGCGCTCAAGAAGCTCTCTTCTGAACGCCTGCGGCGTCTGCGCCCGGAACACTCCCTCGCGCCCTACTGTTCCAGTCACAAACATGTCGGGCCCGGCCGACTTGAGCGTGTCGCCGGCGGGTACTGCGGCAATCGCCGCGCCGTGGCGCCCGGCCTCGCGGACAACGGCGAGAATCGTCTCGCTGCTGACAAACGGCCTGGCCGCATCGTGAATCGCCACCAGCTTCACTGCCGGGTCGGCCGCGGCGAATCCGTTTCGAACCGAGTCAACCCGTCGCTCGCCGCCCTCGACCACCTCGCTCACACGGAACTCCCGCGCAAGCTTCGTCTTGTCAAAGAACCCCTGCCTTATGTCGTCCCTGTTCGCGACAAGGACGATTTCCGCGCACTCTTTCAGTGCTGCGAACCGCTTCAGGGAATAGTGGAGAACAGGAATGCTGCCGGCTCGAACAAGAACCTTGTTCGGCTGCCCAGCCGCACTTAGCGCCCTAAGTCCCCTCCCAGCGGCTACTAAGATACAGGAAAATTTCAAAAGTTCTGCTACCTGCTATATCGGCAAAATTACCTGTCTACTGCAGCTTCGCACATACTTTGTCAGTATTTTATGTTTGCCTGATGTGCTGTCAAGCGAAAAACACAGAAAATACACATGTTATTGTGGTTCTTCCCGCAAGGTATCCAACATATAGTTGGCAGAAATCCAAAACGCAAAGCGCAAAATTGCAATGCAAAATTCAAAATTGAAGCGTGCCCGACCTCAGAGCTTTGTGCTATAATCCTGCGTCAGAACGGATGGGACATTGAAATGCTCAAGCTGATTCTCCCGTGCCTGATACTGATTATCGCCTGCGGCTGCACCCAGGCGCCGCTATCTCCAGAGATTCCAAAGCCGCGGCGTTCATCGCCGCGGAAAGCTGCACCTGAACAACCTTCAGAAAACCTGAACAACCGAACCAGCCAACTGCTCCAGCAATTGTCATCCAGCGAATTCAAAGACCGCGAAACCGCACAGACGAAGCTCGAAAAATTACTTGAAACTAATCCAGGAACCGTGCTTGGTTTCTTGCTGGATACTTACAGAACCACCAAAGACCCGGAAGTGAAGAACCGTCTTGAACGAATGCTTGCGCCATACACCCGCTGGCACATAACCCCGGCCGTTCTCGATGCGATACCGAACATACTTCAACTGCTGGAAGAGAACTCCCGAAGCAGCATGCGCACGGCAGTCGAAGCTCTCCGCAAGCTTAAACCGCAAGATACTCGCCGCACGCTGCTGACAGCTTTCCGTGAATCCGGCCATGCCAAGAGACGTACCTTGGAAGGACTGATTGAGAATGCGAATTCCGAGGTTGCAGGTTTCTTTGCTGGGCTCCTGCATCGCAGCGACGAGTACTTAGAAAGCGAGGACTACTACAACTACAACCTTGCGGAAATAGCCCGGTACGCTCTCCTTAGGATTGGGCCGGAATCCATACCACACGTTGAGAAGATTCTCCGTGAGACCAGGGATCTCGACCTTCGAGAGGCTATAGGACGAATACTTGTTGGCCTCGGCGAGCGTGGACAGAGTGTGTTGATTGAGGGTGTGCGCAAAGGCAATCGTGCGTTTGTGGATGCTTTCCTGCTGGGCTTTATGCACTACCCGTTGCAGATTCCTCCCGCTGACACGCTGTTCAAGTTACTCAAAGATGACGACACGGAGGTTCGGGCTGTGGCATTAAAGCTGCTTGCAAGAGTCAGGCATGAGAAGGTACTGGACACCGTTACCACAGTTCTCACAGACGACGAGGCAGCCCTGGTGCGCCAGACGGCTGCGAAGGCACTTGCGACTACGGGAGACAAACAGGCTGTTCCCGCCCTTATAAAGGCCTTGAAGGACCCTGTCCCGGAGGTGCGGAAGTGCGCCGCTGAGGCACTGAAGGATTTTGAGGATGAGCGTGCTCTCAAACCGCTGATAGAGGCTCTTGGCGATTCAGAGGAAAGTGTCGTATACGCCGCGCTGAGCGCGCTTTGCGATTTCGATAGAAGTTCTATACCCCAGATGGTCAAGATGTATAAGACTGCTAAATCTTCTGTTCGCAAAAGTCTTTTGTTTGTTTTTAGAATCAAGAAAGACAAAATGGTAATACCACTCATGATTGATGCTCTCAAAGACAGCGCCCCCTCGGTTCGGGCAGCAGCGGCGCGTCACATCTTTCGGTTTGAAGGAAAGGACGTTGTCGGTGCTCTGGTTGCCGCACTCAGCGATTCTGATGCGGCTGTAAGGGAAAATGCAGCTCTTTCACTTTCCTGGATGGGTGATAAAAGCGCGGTTCCCTCCCTGCTCAAGCTGCTTGAAGACGAAAACGAGGAAGAACCTGTCCGTTCCGCCGCCGCGAGTGCTTTGGGCAGTATCGGTGACCAGAGAGCTACAGAGCCTCTGATAAAGATTGTGGAGAAACGCGGTGATTCAGAACTGCGGGATGATGCAATTAGCGGGCTCATGAGTATGAAGGGCAAGAAAGTCTTTAAGACGCTGACTCTTGTGGCCAAAGGCGATACAGAGTACGGCGACCTTCCTGAGGCATTGGCCAGAACGGGAGGGAAAGAGTCCATACCGTTTCTCATTGGACTATTTCGCAGACATCCAACCATTGACTTGTCCGAGCCCTTCAGGATAGTCACCGGCGAGGAAGTGATGAGGGCAATTCTCAGGTTCGGTGAAGAAGCTGCAGAAGTGCTTCTGAAAGCGGCCGAGTCGCAAGAACCACGCTTGAAGGCGGGGGCACTTCATACGCTTGCCTTGCTGCGGGAAGAGAATGCATTTGACCTGCTGCTTGCGGCACTGAATGACAAGGATGCTGAAGTTCGCTTCATCACAGCCCGAGTAATACCACTGTACAAGGATAACCACGCGTGCGAACCGCTTATCAAACTACTTGGCGACAAAGACGGCTTGGTGAGAATTACAGCCGCATCTTCACTTGGTGAACTTGGCGACAAGCGCGCGGTGCAACCACTTATCGCTTTACTGGGGGACAGGGACGAAGAAGTTAGGAAGAAAGCAGTCTC
The DNA here is from genome assembly GCA_030669415.1 of bacterium. Lineage (GTDB taxonomy): Bacteria > Planctomycetota > SKW154 > SKW154 > DAOVDS01 > DAOVDS01. The sequence continues at coordinate 245 of DAOVDS010000056.1, read as the reverse complement.
TTCGCTTGGACAACTACGAGACAAACGCGCTGTTGGCCCGTTGATTAGACTTCTCATGGAGAATGAGGAAAGCGGGGTCTGCTGTGAAGCGGCCCGCGCATTGGGGATGATTGGTGACAAAGCGGCGATTGAACCTCTTATTTTATCGCTCCTTGAAGATGGTTACGGACTGCCCGAAGCGGCCGCTTCAGCGCTATCGGTATTCAAAGACAACCGCGCAGTTGATGCGCTCATCAAGGCGCTCG
>DAOVDS010000025.1 GCA_030669415.1 bacterium | reverse complement strand
ACATTTATGTCATTGCGAGGAGTCCGCCGTACGGCGGACGACGTGGGAATCACATCCGGATGGGATTGCCACGCCCGCCTTGCGGGTGGCGCAGCCCCAATTAAAAAAGTCACTGAGGGACCGCGCAATGACAAAGTGCGCCGCGGTAGTGTTGCCTTCGCGCCTCAAAAAGGGCACGAATTTTACAAATCGGCCCGGCAGGCCAAGACAAGTTAGGGAAAACTCGGAACCTGATACTCTTACGCAAGGTGCTGACTGACATGAAGTTAAGTAATTATCGAAAAGACGCCTGTCGCCGTAACCGGGGAAAAGAGTCTTTGACAATTTGTATTTTTTCTTGCGAGGTTGACGTGTGCAAAAGCTGTTCTTTGGGAAGAGGCAAAAGGAAAATATCACCCTTCTCCCCGGTCTCGATATCTCCCTTCTTACACATGCGAAAATGCGTTGAACCAGTCGCAGAACGACGGTATAATGAACGCACCGAAATCAAAGGCTGAGGAGGTAGTTGACATGAAGTGGATTGCAGCGGTGGCGCTTCTTGCGGCAGTGACGTTACTGTGCCCGAGTGCACTGGGGCAGCAGCAGGGAGCGGGGCTCCCCAACGTGGAGCAGGCGGTGTTCTATGCCCGCTACATTGTCATTGCCGAAGTGGTCGAGGCGGAGAAGTTCGAGGGCAAAGACCCCTGGCAGTGGGTGAAGTACAAGCTTGTCGAGTCGCTCAAGGGCAAGTTCAAGGAAAAAGAGTTCAGGCTCATGTTCATACAGTCTGTCCGGGGAAGCCAGGGTTACGCACTGCCTCTGCCGGATACGTTTGTGAAGAAAGGCGAGAAGTTTGTGCTGTTCTTCGAGTCGTTCGAGGACAAGGATGGCAAGGAGAAGCTGCGGGCAGTGACACCCGACCCGGTGACGACGAGTCTCGGCGCAACCGACGAGCTGCTCAAGGAAGTCAAGAAGCACCTGAAGGTATGGGAAAAGGAAGAGAAGGAGCGCAAGAAGCAGCGCAAGAAGAAGACCCACGTCAATAAGAAGCCGTACTTCAAGATGACAAAGGCCAACAGCGACTGGCTGATAATAGACCTGCCGAAAAGAAAAAAGCAGATGCTGGAGAGAGCGCAATCCGCGCAGGAGAAACAGCGGATTGAAAACCTCTTCGCTGAACGCAAGTGTGAGATGTTCAACCAGAAAGGCAAGGCGACTCTGTATCTTCGCTCCAAGAAGGCGCAGACGAATGTTCGGATAGAGGATGCCAAGCAGTGGGTAGAAGAGGACCTGAAGAACAGTCTGCCCGGTGCCACCATAACCTCGGCCAAGATGGTCCAGCTCTCCGGCGAGCGCGGGTACGCCTTCAAGTACGAGTGGACAACTCCCGACGGCAAGGTGAAGACCAACTACGAGCGCTATATCTTCGTGCGCAAGGGATACCTCTTTGACATCCTCATGTGGTGCCCGTCAGACAACTACGACGTGATAGGCAAAGACTTCAAGAAGATAATGAAGAGCTTCCGGTTCTGATACATTCGGGTAGTCGCAAGGAGAGTCCGTCCGGGCGCAGTGTCCGGCGCAAGCCCTACTTGATAGCAGACCTGTGCACCGGCTGCGGGATATGCGTCACGAAATGCCCCGTCGAGGGCAAAAGAGGCATTGAGCTGCTCCCGCTGCCACACGGGTTTTGGCCCCCATAACGCAATTTTGCTCCAAATTTGCTTGCACAACACGGTCTTTTGGACTAAAAAGTGGAGTCGGCACAGGTTCTCTCTTCGACACATTGCACATGTAGGAGTATCGAGAATGAACGGAAAGAAAACCGGGTTTGAGGTCTCTATTCTCTCTCCTGCCTTGCGGGTTCTGACGGCGGGGAGGATTCGGACCTTCGCTCTGGTGTTAATCGCATGCATGGCTTTCGCCTCTGCAGCCGACACAGCCAAAGGGGACACACTTCAGGTGCCGGGTGATTACGCCACCATCCAGGCAGCTATCGATGCGGCCAATACCGGCGATGTAGTCCTCGTCGCCGACGGGACGTATACCGGCAGCGGCAACAAGAACCTCAACTTCAACGGCAAGGCCGTGCACGTGAGGTCAGCGGGCGGACCGTCCGCCTGCGTCATCGACTGCCAGAACTCGGGCTGGGGCTTCTACATTAACAGCGGCGAGGGGAGCAGCTCAATTGTCGAAGGATTCACAATCACCAAGGGTAGCAACACCGGCGGCGGTATCTACTGCGTTGACTCCAGCCCTTCAGTCATCAATTGCATCATAATCGAGAACTCATCCGGCATAGGGACTGCGGGCGGCGTCTACTGCGCCGTCTCCAATCCCACATTCACCAACTGTATCATAGCGCACAATTCGACGAATATCTACGGCGGCGGCATCTACTGCGACAGGTCCAGCCCCACGCTGACCAACTGTCTCATAACGGGCAACACGGCTGCGCTCGGCGGCGGCATCTACTGCGTAAGCGGCTCCAGCCCCACGTTGACCAACTGCACTATAGCGGATAACATATCAGGCACCTATGGCGGCGGGATTTGCTGCCAGAGCGACTCGGACCCCGTGCTCAACAACACCATTGTATGGGGCAACACCGCCACAACTGGAGCGGACCAGATATACACCGACGACGCGAACTCGTGCGTAATGCTCTACAACTCGTGCTGCCCCGACACGCCTTCGGACCTCAGCGGCACCGCCCCTATCGCGACTTATGATGCCGAAAGCATCACTGACGACCCGCTGTTCGAGGACCCGGCCAGTGATGACTATCACCTCCAGGACACTTCACCGTGCATAGACACGGGTGACAATTCCCTGGTGCCGCCCGGGATAACGGAAGACCTGGATGGCATTAACCGGATAGTGGATGGAGATAATGACAGCACTGCCACGGTTGACATGGGTCCCTACGAGTACCAGCACGTCGTCTACGTCAAGACAGACGGTGACGACACCAACAACGGCTTCAGTTGGGACACTGCGGTTCAGACGATACAGAAGGGGCTTGACCTTGCAGGCGACACCAGTTGGACCGTCCTCGTGGCCAACGGGACATACGCGGGCGCAGGCAACAAGGACCTGAATTTCAACGGCAAGGCGGTGGTCCTCAAGTCGCAGAACGGCGCGGGCAGTTGTACTATTGACTGCGAGGGGTCGGGCCGCGGTCTCGCCTTTTTCAACGGCGAGACAAGTGACGCCGTTGTTGATGGCTTCACCATCACAAACGGCGCTAATGATGCGGGCCTGATATACATAAACGGCGCCAGCCCGACGATACAGAACTGCATAATAAGGAGCAACGACTGCACCTTCATGACCGGTGGAGGGCTGTACCTTGCCAGCTCGAATTCCCACATCATCAATTGCATTATCGCCAACAACTACGGTTCTGCTGCATCCCCGTCCCCCAAGGGAGGCGGGCTCTACGTCAGCGGCGGCAGCCCGACTGTCACCAACTGCACCATAGTGAACAACAGGGCGCACCAGGGCTCCGGCGGCGGTATCTACTGCACAGGCAGTGCCACCGTCACGGTCAACAACAGCATCCTCTGGGGCAACATAAGCGGATGGCTCACCGGCGTGCCGGACCAGGTCTATGTAAGTAGCGGCTCCGTGACCCTGAACTACTGTGACGTGGGGGCCGGGAGAACCGGGAGCGTGACGGAGAACGACTGCATCTACTTGGACCCGGAGTTTGTGGACCCCGGCAGCACGGGAACCGGCAACTACGGTGATTACCACCTGCTGGGGACATCGCCGTGCATAGATGGCGGCGATGATTCCTACGTGCCCGCCGACGTGGTAGAAGACCTGGATGGCCGCACGCGAATAATGGGCGCCGCAGTGGACATCGGGGTGTATGAAGCTACATTCAGCCCCGTGGCACCAGTAGTCAGTGTGACAACACCCTCAAGCCCATCAGGCAGCCCGGTGACAATCACATACGAACTTTCAGACGACAACGGTGACGAGTGCACAGTCTCGTTCGACTTCAGCATCGACAGCGGGACAACGTGGACATCCTGCACCGCATACACGGGAGACAGCAACCCGCAGCTCAACGTGACGCCAGGCACCGGCCATACTTTCCTCTGGGACGCGGATGCGGACCTCGCGGCACCCGTCACGGTGGTGATGGTGCGCGTAACGGCCGACGACGGCGGCAACGGGGGCAGCGGCGAGGATACCACCGGCGAGTTTGCGGTGGACACCTCGATAACTCCCAACACGCCGCCGGTGGTCAGCGTGACGACGCCGGCAAGCCCGTCGAGCAGCCCGGTTATCATCACCTACGACCTCACCGACGATGACGGCGACAACTGCACAGTCACGTTCGAGTACAGCACCGACGGCGGGACAACCTGGTACATGTGCATCGCCGCCGGCGGGGACAGCAACCCCCAGACAAACGTCGCGCCCGCCAACGGGCTTACATTCGACTGGGATGCGCAGGCAGACCTGCCGGACCAGCTTGTCAACGTCGTGGTGCGCGTAACGGCCGACGACGGCAACGGTGGCAGCGGCGAGGATACGACAGGCGAGTTCGCCCTGGATACCACGGTGGCCAACACCCCGCCGGTGGTCAGCATAACGACGCCCGCAAGCCCTTCAAGCGGCGCTATTGCGATTACCTACACCCTGACGGATGCCCAGAGCGATACCTGTGGCATAACAGTCGAGTACAGCACGGATGGCGGCGGCACCTGGAACCCGTGCGGGCAGGGCGCGGGCGGCGATGGCGTAAGCGGGCTGGACTCCAGTGCGGCTGGCACTACTCACATCTTCGTCTGGGCCTCATCGAACGACGGCGTGGGCACGGCTGCGCCCGAGGTCGTCCAGATACAGATAACGCCCCACGATGGGAAGGATGCCGGCTCGCCGGCGGCGTCGGGCGATTTCACCGTGGACAACACGACCATTGTCGGCCCTGTGGCCAATTTCAGCGCCACCCCCACCAGCGGCGACGCGGCGCTGACGGTCAGCTTCACCGACCAGTCCACGGGGGTGTATTCTTCCTGGTACTGGGATTTCGGCGACGGGTATACAAGCACTGAGCAGAACCCGACTCACATCTACAGGCTGGTAGGCACCTATGATGTAACCCTGACGGTAGACGGAGCCGAGGGAGACAACAGCCTTACCAAGATAGGCTACATTACCGTCACCGACCCGGGCACCATCAGCGCCGATTTCACTGCCTCGCCTGTGATGGGCGAGGCGCCGCTTGACGTGCAGTTTACAGACCTGTCAGTCGGCGATGTGAGGTCCTGGTCCTGGGACTTCGGCGATGGGCACACAAGCATCCAGCAGAGCCCGACCCATACATACACCTCAAACGGAGTCTACACCGTAACGCTTACGGTAAGCGGGCCAGCGGGAGATGATACCGAAATCAAGGCGAGCTACATCAACGTGTCCGCGGGCAGCCCCGCAGTCGCGCCCAAGAAGAAGAGCGGCGGCTGCTCCTGCACGGTGGATGCCGGCCCTGCCCCGTTTGCGGACCTGCTTGGCTACTTCGCGCCGCTGATTCTGCTTGCGTGCGCCTATCTCGCGCTTCGCAGACGTCCGGGCGCGGCATAGTAACACGTTCTGTGCAGACACGTAAAAGCCCCGGCACTGAGCCGGGGCTTCTTGTCGGCAAGCACACATCTCAGGCGAGAGCGGCCTTGAGATACGAATCGGAGTAAATCATCTTATCCATGAGCAGGTCGGCCGTAATCCAGGCATCCATGAGGTCATTGTCAAGGACATCGACTATCGCGCTGTCACAGCCGTGGGCCGCAAGCATGACAAGCATGGTGCGGTTGATAAGGTGGCGCTCCCTGGTGCTCTGGGAGATATTCGAGAGGCCGACAGTAATATGCGGGGCGGGGTCGGCCATCATGCGAATCTGACTCACAGCCTCGAAAATCATCTGCGGCTGGCGCTGGTCGACGTTTATCGGCAGTATGATGGGGTCGATATAGAGATGGTCGCTGGGCACGCCGTACTCCGAGGCTTTCTCGACTATGGTCATGGCGTTTTCAAGCCGCTTGGCCGTGTCCTGCGACACCCCATCCTTGTCCATACAAAGCGCGACGAGCGCGGCATTATACTCCTTGCAGAGCGGCAGATAGATATCGAGCTTTTCGGGGTCGGCCTGGCAGGAGTTTATCATGCAGTGGCCCTTTACCTCTTCAAGCCCCGCCTTGACCACGTCGAGTTTCTGGCTGTCCAGCGCCAGCGGCGTGTCGCACTTCTCCTGAATCGTGTTCACAAGCCATTTCATGGCGTCAACCTGGTCCGAGGCGGCGGTTCCTACGTTTATATCAAGATACTTCGCGCCAGCCTTGGTCTGGTCCTCGCTTAGTTGGTGAATTGCAGCCGGGTCCTTCGCTGCAATCGCCTTCTTGACATCAGTGAACATGCCGTTAATTCTCTCGCCAATCGGAATCATGGCAATCTCCCCTCCTTAACGCCCCAGTCGAACTCAACACCCGCGGGCTCAAGCCCGCGGCTTGCTATCCCCGCCGATGAACGGCGGGGCTGGAATTCTCAGTCATAGAGCTTGTCAATCATGCTGCGTATACTCTTTATGGCCTGTGGATGACGCATGAGCAGAATATCGGCGCCCGATATCAGCATACCCGTTGCGGTCATTATTTCCCACATGGGTCCGCGCTTGCTTTCGGGGCCCCATTCCGGGAAGTCCGTCTCCGGGGCCTTGGCCTCTTTGGCGCGCCATGCCTCGTGGCCGACGGTGGCGAGCATGGGCATGGCCATCATCCTGTCGCCGCCCAGTGCGGCAAGCCGCTCGCGCTCCTGAATGGAGTAGACGTACTCGAGGCCATACCCGAGCGCGCCCGTCGTCTGGAACATGACGACGCGCTCAAGCGGAAAGTCCATATCGGTGAGCAGGATATTCACCTGCTTGCCGATGTTGATGTCGATGGGTGCTTCGGCGATAACATTGTGACCATCCGCCAGCGCGACCGCGGCAATAGTCTTGTAGTTATCCTGTGTGGCGCTTCCCAGCAGAACCCGCTCGCCCTTGAGCGCCTGGCTCACCTTGGGCAGCACCGCGTTGTCCTTTTCCGGGAAGCCGCAGCCCCACACAATCAGCGGAACGCCCACAGACTCCTTCAGCCTGGTAACGACATCGACCGCGTGTGCTTCATCGAGGTCGCCCTTGTCCGGATGTATACCGTCAAGCTGCAGTGCAATTGCAGACACGCCGAGTTCATCAACACACTTCTTTGCCCAGGAGCCGATGTCGCTGTAGACATCCTCGTACTCTTTCTTAAGCATTTCGGGCCACTCTTCGGGCGGGGTATCCACGACATGCGCGGCGATGACAGGCTTGTTGCCAATGTCGCCCTCGAACTGGTGGAATGGAAGCGACTTCGCGCCGCCCACCTTGACCACAGAGCTGCGCGTACCGCCTTCCTCGGCAGTAGCGCCAATCGTCACCTCGTTGACAACTCCCGACCAGCTTTCAGTAACTACCGGCAATGTCATTGCTACACCTCCCTATCACTGGATTACGGTTGTTTGAGCTTCTCCTCGTGCTTTGGAAAACAGTTATTGCACAGAATCGTCAATTGACGCTCCTTGCTGTCGAAGTGAATCATGGTCTCCGGATTCTGAAGCACCTGGTCGCACTGGTCGCAGTGCCTGAGGTCTATGTCGCGGTGGTATTTGCGCATCGCCTCAACCACAGCACTGTTGGCCGCGATGACGGAAGTCACATCGTTGTCGAGAAAGACCCGCATGTCATCTATGACAGTTACATCCTGCGGGCGCATCATGACGACCGTAAGGCTGCCCTCTCCCTCGTACAGAGGGACAACTCTGTAGACGGAGGCGAGGTCGCCAAGTGCCAGTTCAGAAACCTTCTCGTGCACGCGTATCCCGTAGATTACTTCCGGCTTGTGTGCCACCTGGCTCTGCCAGGCCTGCCACAGGTCGCGATTCTCAACAAGGCCCATCTCGATAAGTATTTCGCCAAGGAGCTTGTCTGTTCCGGCCTGGGTTTTGAGAGCTTTCTCTATATCGCTCTCGCTCACCAGGCCGAACTCCAGCAGAATCTCGCCAATCCTGCGCTTACCCATTTCTACCCCCGGCGCGTATCTCCTCCATTACCCCTGCGAGTTCCTCTTTCATGAACTGCCAGTTCTTTCCAAGCAGCGGCTCGCCGCGCAGCATCGCATCACCGAATTGGGCATCATACTGCATTCTTGCCGCCACCGGCACATCGAGTGCCTTGAGCCTGTCCTCCACAACGTCCGGGAGAGTATTCCTTACCTGGTTGAGCACTATCTCGAGCTTCTTTATGATAACAGGCAGGCTTTTGGAAATCCCGACAATCCGCTCCACCGCCGCAATACTGGCAGGAAGCGGCTGTGTCACGACGAGAAGGAGGTCCACGCGCGTGGTTGTGCGCCGGGACAGGTGCTCCATACCCGCCTCGTTGTCAATTACCACGTAGGAATAGTCGGCAGTCAGCACGTCAAGGTACCTGCGCAGTATGTTGTTTATTGCGCAGTAGCAGCCGGGGCCTTCGGGCCTGCCCATCGTGAGCAAGTCAAAGCCGTCGCACTCCTGGACGGATTTCTGGATGCCGTACTCGACCGCACGCTCCTTGGACATGCCGGAGGGGGGGTCGAGCTTGCTTGCCATGAAGTGCTCCCGCACGTCAGCGGCGGTTTCCTCGACCTCCTGGCCCAGCAGGAAACCGAGGTTGAAGTTGGGGTCCGCATCTACCGCGAGCACGGAGCCGTCCTTCGCCGCGACAAGCTCATTTACCATGAATGCAGCCACGGTTGACTTGCCGGTGCCTCCCTTTCCGCTGACTGCGACAGTAAAACCCATACTACGCCTTCTTCGCCGTTTTTCGAAGTACCGAGGGGAAGAGGTCTATGTCTGTGTGCGGGAAGAACGTCGCTTTCACAAACTCATCCATGAACTTCACATCGCCCATGAGGTCGAAGTACGTCATCTTGCCCGCAAGCTCATGGGCTTTCTCGTACGCCTGGCGAGAGAGCAGCGCAATTTTGGCGCCTTCAACGGATGTGTTGCCTGCAAAAACCACTCTCGACGGCTCCACGTCGGGCAGCATGCCAATCGTGACTGCGCTCTCCACGTTGAGGTAGTTGCCGAACCCGCCGGCGAGGTATATGCGCGATATGTCCTCGACCGACAGGTCAAGCGAGTCCAGGAGGATAGTTATCGCCGCGTACACGGCCGCCTTGGACCGCATCAGGTTTTCTATGTCTATTTCGCTTATTGTTATGTCTTTCCCAAGGCCCGACTCTTTTTTGGGCACAACGACGAACTCGCCGATCCCGTCAACCTCTCTTATGCGGCTGCTCTTGATATCTCTGCTGAACTTCCCGGAGCGGTCAAGTACTCCCACAGTGAACAGTTCCGCCATAATATCGAGCAGTCCCGAGCCGCAGATGCCTCTGGCAGGGCGGTCTCCAACGGTGAAGGACTTGAACGCGAAGCCCTCTTCGGTTTCAGGTGCGAGCCTTGCCTGGAAGCTTTCGACAGCCCCACACACGGCCCGGCTGCCGTACTTGACGCCCGAACCTTCAAAAGCCGGTCCGGCCGAGCACGAGCAGCAGACCAGCCACTCCTTGTTCCCGAGCACTACTTCACCGTTGGTGCCGATGTCAACGAAGAGACAGGTTTCCTCCATCGTGTCGAGCTGGAGGCTCATCACACCGGAGGTAATATCCGCGCCCACGTATGCGGCCACGCCCGGCAGGACATAGAGAACCGCCTTGGGGTTCACCCTTATGCCCACATCATCGGCCTGGAGCGGCGGTATCACGTTGGCACTGGGAACGTAGGGGTCCTTGCGCAGCCTCACGGGGTCAAGCCCCAGCAGGAAGTGAACCATCGCGGTGTTGCCCGCCGCCACGACACCGGTTATCTCGTGGAGGTCTACGCTGCTTCGTGACACGAGCTTTGCCACAAGCCCGTTTATGTCGCTCAGAATGAGGTTTTTCATATCCTCGAAGGCGTCATGCTCTTCCGCGTAGATAATGCGGTGGATGTAATCCTCGCCGTAACGCATCTGCGAGTTGTAGGTGGCTTCCACATCCACCGTGGTGAACTTGTCAAGGTTCACGAGATGAACCACCACGGTAGTGGTACCCACATCTATCGCGAGCCCGAAGTTCCTCTGCGAGGTGTCGCCGCGCTCGAGCTGTATAATCCTGTCGTTACAGCGATTGTAAGCCACAGTCGGCGTCACCTGCCAGTTGGAGCGACGCAGAATCCGCGGCACATCCAGGAGCATGTCATAGTCACTGGTGAGCTGCAGACAGGTGTTGCCCTGGTGCGAGCGTATTTCGTACCCGAGACGCTCGCAGTCAGCGATGTTCGACTCGGCATCCGGCGGTTGAATCGTCAGGTAGAGCTTCGAGACAAGCGGCTCAAGCTTGTAGCCGGGCGCGTTGACGGCATCTTGTGACTTTATGTCCTTCTTCCCGACGAGTATTCTGTCGGATTCCGTTAACCTCGTGGGTATGAGCACTTCGAGGTTACCCGCCACCTCCGCCCGGCATGCAAGGACCGCGTCTTTCTCACCTGTTTTTGCGAGCGCTCCCGTCTGCTTCAGGCGTGCCTTGCCGCTCTTGAGGTAGACCCTGCATTTCCCGCACACGCCCTCACCGCCGCAGACGCTGTTGATATAGAGATTGGCCACGTGAGCGGCTTCAAGGATAGTCGCACCTTCCGGGACACTGACAGTCACATCCTCGGGCAGGAAGTGTACCTTGAAGGTTTTTACTTGCTTTCTCTTTGCCAACCCGGCCCTCTCAAGATGGGACTACTTCCAGATTTCTTTCAGGTACTTGGGTATGTAGGAAGCCTCTTTCGGGCCCACGAGGATCTCCCAGCCGGTTTCCTCTTCGAGCTTCCCGCTCATCACCGCGACAAGCCCCGGTATGATGAGTTTCCTGTGCTTGACCTTGCCTTCAAGCCCGGTAGCCGCAATAGCCTTGGCGACTGTCTTTTCATTCAGCTTGTCGCCCGAATAGGCTGTGAGGACCGAGAGCCCCTCCGTGTCCACCGCGAGGATATATGACGGGACGCGGCTCGCTTCCACCTCACCCTCGACCGAGAAGTACGTGAGCGAGAAGTTGGTGGTGAACATGACGGGTGAGTTCTCGTCGGGCTCGCCCACCTCATAGAGCTTCTGGTCAACCTGTATCGGCTTCTGCGGGTTGGTGTAGATGTTCTGGCGCATGGTAAGAAGCGGAAGAACCTGCCACGCTTCACTGATGTCGAGCATCACTATGCCAGCGTACTTGGCAGCATATATCCCGGCATTGGCGATTTGCTCAAGCTCGTCGGCCGCGCCAACTGAGGCGTCAACTATGGTCGGATACCCCACCGGGCGGAAGGCCTTCTTTATCGCCATTCGGCGCAGCTTGGTCAGCTCGTGCATGCACTCCTTCACACCCTTGCCGGCGGGGACAATCACCATCTCATCCACCCCGAGTTCCTTGAGCTTCGGCGTAAGCTCGGCGATTTCCTCCAGAGACTCCCCGCTGACGGCCAGGGGCAGCTTGTTTTTGCCGCAGAACTCGCCCAGTTTCTGGAAGTTGTCCTTGTTGGCCCCGTGCAGCAGCGGCCGGCTGTCCTTTATCGCCTCTGCAGCCGCAATCAGGTTGTCCGCATTCTCGCTCACGAGAACCACGTTCTTTGCGGGACCGCCTGCCACCTTCTGGGCCGCAGCCTTGAACGTGCCGGCATCGCCGCTGGCGTTGACCAGCGCAACCCCGTTCACGAAGATCTCCATTCCGACCCGCGTCCAGTGCAGTTTGCCGATTTGCTCGAGACGCTCGTTCAGCGCGGCTTCGTCAAGGTTGTCAGTTAGCTTGATGACTATGCCACACGGATTTGTGAACTTGTCCTCGTGGCGGAAGAGGACTGTCTCCTCGCCGGCCTTGATTGCATCCTCGCCAACGCCCACAGTTGCCAGCTTGATGGGTGGAGCCGCGGCCCCCTCAAGCATCTGCTTCGCCTCTTCGCTCACGTCCGGGCACTTGGACAGTTCCACCTTCTTCTGCGCAAGCTGCATAGCGAACGCGAGGCAGGTGGGGAACCCGCACTTTTTGCAGTTCGTCTTTGGCAGCAGCTTGTATATCGCGATACCCGTCAGCGCCATGTTCTTCGCTCCTTTCTTCTCAAGAGTTCAAGGTGTGAGGTTTAAGGTTCAAAGTCAGAATTTGAGCGCTTCGCGCGCTTGGGAGTTTCGAGGTTCGAGGTTCGGGTTTCGGGTTCTTCTTTCGCGTAACTCGCAACCCGTAACTCGTAACTGCTTTTTGATAGTCCAAGAATTCACGCCTTCGCTTCATAACATAACCACTTCATTCAGGATGCGCTTGCCGATACGAGGCTTGAGCGCACTCTTCATCACCAGGTCCACCTTGACGCCCAGCAGATCGCTCAGATACTGCTCCATTTCGATGAATCCAAACAGGCTGGGGGCATCTGAGAATTCCACAAGGATGTCCAAATCGCTGCGTTTGCGCTGCTCGTCGTGCACGTAAGAGCCGAAGATACCTATTGAGCGAACCTTATAACGCTTGCGCAACTCAGGCAGATGTTCACGAAGCACGTGCATAATTTTCTTCAAAGAGGGCCGTTTCCGTGTCGCTTTTACTGAGCCGGGTTTCAAATCCAACTTCACCTTTCTATTCGGCATTCCGCATTGCTCCTATCGCTTTCACCATGCCTTCCGGCATGGTGCTTCCGGTACTAACCGGAGTAGAGAATTCCTTTTTAGAACATCGGGCCCATAGACAGTGCCGGGTGGTCCTTAGCCTGGATAAACTCCAGCACCGCCTCTTCGGCAATGCCAACCTCTTCGTCCGCAACCTTGTCAATGAAGTCTGGTATTCCTGCCTCTTCGCAGCGTTTCTTCAGCAACTCGCCGATTTCTTTCTTGAGCTTCTTGGGCATCCAGACGATGCGCTTGAACCCGCCGTCGGCGCTCATGAACTTCGGGCTGGCGACGTAGCGCTTGGAATGGCCCATGAAGCCGGGTGTCTGGTTCCCCCCGCCCACGGTGCCTGCCATGGTCGAGAACTTCATTCCCGAAGGCGTCTCGCCCGCATGGTCCCGGTCCACAATCATAATCCCGTTCGTCGTAGGCAGGACCGCGCTCATCGCCTCAAAACAACCGCAGGAGGTCATGGGGTCAATCATCATGGAGTAAGCACTCATGCGCTCAATGTTCTTGTTCGACTTCTCCATAATAAACGCATTGACTCCTTCCCACTGCCCCAGCTTCTCATCGAGCGTCTTCCCCTTCTTTATGGGCTGGTTGGGGCCGGAAGGTGTAATCTCGTAGGCCGCACGGCCGTCAAGCCAGTTGTACGCGCCGCAGAGACCCGGGTGCTGCGGCGTTATGACGCAGACGTGGTTCGGCGCGAATGACTGGCACAGCGTGCACGAGTAGTAGGTATCAACCGACTCGTCTGTCATGCCCTCGACCCGCTCGTCGCGCACCCTGAACACATCACGCGCCATAGACAGCAGCTCCTGCACCTTCTCCGGCTCCGTGTAAATCTTCACCTGGACCTTGTCCACAATGCTGGTGAAATCCGAGTGTATCTTCGCGTGCAGGATGTCGCCGAAGTGGTGCAGCCGGATGCCGGCCTTGAACGCTTCCTTCGAGACGCGCATCCACACTATGTCGCGCTGGCCCATGTGGAACAGGCCCTGCGCCTGGTTGATAAAGTCATGTACCCGGCGCTCGAGTATGGGCTCGAAGTCCTCCTGCATCTTGCGGCCGGCGACCTCCACTACCGTGCCAATCTGGTATGTTCCGCCGACATCCATGGCATCGAGGTCCTGGCCGATTATCTCGACCTTGCCATCGTCAACCTCGTTCATCTGCTTGACCCGCAGCGTCTCGAACCCGGTGGACTTGGGCCCGCCGAGCTCGACATGCATGTCATCGCGCTTGATTCGCTCGCCCTCGAACGCCGGGCTGTACGAGACAGGCACAGGCACTTCCGTAATCTGGACCTTAAGCCCGCGTATCTCAATAGCCTTCTCTACAATCTCGTCGGCAGGCACTGGTGATACAACGTGCTCGTAGGTGGTGATACCAGTAACCAGTATCTGGTCAATGTCTTCTTCCGCAAGGCCGGGGAAACCGTAGTTCAATGCACCCGCGGCCTGTGCGTGCATCTCGTCGGTCACAGGCCCGAAGGCGAGCGCGAAAGCGAAGACCCGCAGGCGATTGTACCTGAGCAACTTGGAGTAGTCGCCCGCCTCCACGCCGCCGAACGAGAACGCCACACGGCTGGCGAACCCGGCCGCGTGAATGGTTGCAGTCACGTCATCTCCGAACGGAACAAGGCGCGTGGACCAGCCAAGCTGCACACCCTCATCGCGCAGTTGCTGGGCGAACGACTTGCCGTCCGTGGCGCAGGACATGAACGTATAGAGGTTCTTCTCCTGCAGTTGGCGCGCAATCTTTACTGCGGTCTTGCTGTCCTTGCAGTACCCGAGTATCGCGGCGAAGCCGGGCGCGGAGCCATCCACGAACTCGATGCCGCGCTCGCGCATTATCTTGTCGTCCGCGGCGCCTATCCACAGGTGGTCGTCATCCGGGTCCTCGGCAATGAAGTAGGGAACCGGGTCCTGCGTGTATTTCACCGCCTCGATTATCTCGTCGGCAAACAGGGCCGCCACGCCCGCATCGAGCGTGTGACCGAGAAAGGGCAGCCATATCTTCTCGTCCGGCACCGGGTGAAGCAGCAATTTAGCCCTTTCGAGGAAAGGCTGCATCTCACCGAGCGTTGTAATCTTCATGCCCAGGAAGCCGTATGCTATGGGCAGAAAGTATCCCGTGTTGGGAAATTCGACCTTGGTGTCCGGGCCTTTTTCCTCGAGGGCTGCCTTGAGCTCCTTCTCGGCACGCTCGACAAGCTTGTGCGCGCCCCTGATAGCCCGCGTTGCAATCAGCTTCGACATATCTTTAACCTCCTGCGTGGAGTTGTGCGTTCTTCAAGTTAGACTTCCAGTTCGCGCCTCATATCCATGTCATAGAGGACGCGCTCGCGTGCCTTGTCAATGCCCAGCGCCGCGCGCTTCTTGTCTATGTGCGCAATCATCTTGGCCGCCATCTCCTTGGCGTTTTCAGCGACATCCCACATGCCGCCAAGCTCGCCCTCCAGGCCCGTAAACAGGTAGTCCTGGAACTCGGGGGCGCCGCTTGTCGGCAGGCCTATGCCGAACACCGTGTAAACGCCGCTTGCTACAAAGTAATGGCCAATCGAGATGGCCTTCTCGCTCATCCATTCAGGCGCCGCGCCCGCAAGCGGCAAGTCGGAAATGTCCTCGCCCAGCCCGCCCTGCGCCACAACGCCGGAGGCCGCAATCAGGAGGCGCGAGTTGTCCACGCAGGAGCCGCAGTGCAGCACGGGTGGTATTCCGACCGCCCTGCAGACCTCCGCGAGGCCCGGCCCGGCGTGCTCCTCGGCCGCCTCCGGCCTCATAAGCCCATCCATCGCCGCGGCTATCGCCGAGCAGCCTGTCTGAAGGACAAGGACATCGTTCTTTATCAGCTCCCTGCAGACCTTGACGTGGAACTCGTTGTGCATTGTCTTGGCGTTGCAGCAGCCCACGACGCCGGCAATACCGCGGATTCGGCCGTTTATTATGTTGTCGTTTAAGGGCCTGTAGCCCGTGCGGAAGCTGCCCCCCAGCGTGTACATTACCGACTCGTGCGTGAAGCCCGCAATCATGTCCATCTTGTGCTTCGGAATCCGCACCCTGCCCTTGTCGCGGTTCGGGAATGCCTCTATCGCGGTCCTCACTATCTCCTTGGCCGACTCTATCGGGTCCTCCTCGTTGAACTCGATGTGGGTCGCGCCCGGTATGTGCCCCTTGGGACTGGTCGTCACCAGCCTGGTGTGGAAGCACTCCGCGGTCTTTGTCAGCCCCTGCATGATGCACTGGACATCCACTATCATCGCCTCGACCGCGCCCGTACCTATCGCAAGCTCCTGCTGCAGGAAGTTGCCCGCAGTGGGAATGCCGTGGCGCATGAGTATCTCATTCGCCGTGCAGCACATACCGCCCAGCGTAATCCCCTTGGCGCCTTTTTCCCCGGCGAGTTTCAGCATTTCCGGGTCCCCCGCGGCAACCACAATCATCTCGGAGAGCGCCGGTTCGTGGCCGTGGACGATAATATTCACCGTATCTTCCTTGAGAATACCGAGGTTCACCACGCCCCGAATCGGCTTGGGAGTGCCAAACAACACATCCTGGAGCTCGGTCGCAATCATGGAGCCGCCCCAGCCGTCGCCTATGGCGCAGCGGGTGCCCTGGACCATGAGGCTGTGATACTCCTGGTCAACCCCCATGTGGGTGCGGTGCATTATCTCGACTATCTCGCGGTCCACCGCCCGCGGCTCGACACCCAGCTCTTTCCACAGCTTCCGCCTCTTCTCGGGCGCGCGCTGCAGGAACTTCAGTGTCCCGTGCGGCTTGCCGAACTCGGCCATGCATATCTCGCCTATCTCGATTGCCACTTCCTGCAGAGACCTGCCATCGACCTCGACGCCGAGGTAGCCGGCAACATCCATGAGCTTCTGCTTGTCCTTGAGCTCGTAGCCGGGTATGTTGCCCTTGGCAGTCTCCAGGAACACGTGCGCTACATCGCGGCCGTGGTCCGAGTGCGCGGCCGCCCCGCCCGCTATCATGCGCACGAAGTTCCGTGCCGCAATCGTGTTCGCATCAGCGCCGCACACACCCCGGTCGGCCTTTTTCGTGATACGGCACGGTCCCATGAAGCAAATCCGGCAGCAGATTCCCTGTACGCCGAACTTGCAGTGGGGCTTCTGCTTCGCATCCCTGTCCCAGCAGGTCTCGATGCCGCCCTCGCTCATCGCAGTTATCATCTCCTGCGACGCGGCATCGTAGGACTTGCGCTCCTCAGCCATGCTGCTTCTCCTCTCCTGCTTCGTGCAAAGAAGTTACAAGATTCTCATAGATTGCTCTGACATCGTGGACTGCGCTCTCAGATGCGTCGAAGGGCGAGGTGCCTTCCAGGTCAGACTTGAGCGTATCATCGTCGTAGTGCATGAACCCGAGTACGTTCAAGCCGTTGAGGTGTTCTGCCACCTGTTTTCCCTGTTCCTCGCTGCGGACCTTGTTTACGACAACCATCACCCGCTTTATACCAACTTGCGCGGCGAGGCTCTCTATCCTGCGGGCAGTCTCCAGGCTGTGACGCCCCGGTTCAACCACCACTACCAGCGTATCTATGCCCATCACCGTCGCGCGCCCGAGATGCTCTATACCCGCCTCCATATCCACTATGACGACCTCGTCGCGCTGCAGCACCAGGTGGTTCAAGAGCGCCTTCAGGAAGACGTTCTCAGGGCATGCGCACCCACCGCCGCCAATCTGGACCGCACCGAGCACCAGCACCTTCACCCCACCGTGCTCGACACAGAACTTGTTCGGTATGTCCGAGACAGTGGGGTTAAGCTTGAAGAATACACCGTAGCCACCTTCCCCAGCCTCGGTGCGCTCCCTTATCAGTTCTCGCATCTGTGCCAGCGGGACTATCTTCGTGCTCTGCGGAATCCCGACTGCCGACGCAAGGTTTGCATCAGGGTCGGCATCGATTGCAAACACGTGCATCCCCTGCGAAGACAACAGGCGAGCCAGGACTGCGCAAAACGTGGTCTTCCCGACACCGCCCTTGCCGGATACTGCTATTTTCAATTTGCCCCTCGTGCAGAGATTCTTTCCCTTGCCCAGCGGCACCGACCGTTTCTCAAGTCCCGTATTTTACTTCAGAACGGATTTAACGCCAACATCATCTTTGACTTTAGCGCATTTTCAGCGGACCCCGCTGTCTGAGCGGCCTAAAATGTGCTTTGTGCTGCCACGCACTCCATACTGGAGCTCAATGGTGTGCAGGGCCTCGCCTGATGCACGCCAGTCGGCCGTGCTATTGCAGCTTGCGAAGCTCCTCCAGCAGTTTTTTCTGTTTGGCTGTCAGGTTCTTGGGGACTGTTATGAGCACCTTTGCGAGGTGGTCCCCCTTTTTTCCCGCGTCAGTCCGGACGCCCTGGCCCGCAAGGCGCAGCGATTGACCCGATTGCACACCAGCGGGCACCTTCAGCGTTGCGCTGCCGTGGACAGTTTTCACAGTTGTATCCCCTCCCAGTGCGGCAGTGGCGAACGGCACCTTTACTGATGAGATAATGTCGAAGCCCCTGCGCTTGAAGTCAGGGTCAGGCTGGATGTTGACAATAACATAGAGGTCACCGGGTGACCCGCCGCGAAGGCCCGGTTCGCCCTGGCCCGCAACGCGGAGCTTCTGGCCTGAGCGAACTCCCGGCGGTATCACGACATCGATTGTCCGCGGCCTGGCGATGAGGCCCCTGCCGCCGCACGCGAAGCATGCCGGCCCGGGTTTCTCGCCCGTCCCGCCGCAGGCCGTGCAGGGCTGGCTCACACTGAAGAAACCTCCCTTCTGCTTCGCCTGGCGGCTCTGATACCCGCTCCCTCCGCACGCGGTGCATGGTGTGGGCTGCCCGCCCGCTCTGCCGTGCCCGCCGCAGGTCTCGCACGCGACAGGCGTTTGGGTTCTCAGTTGAATCCTCGTTCCGTGTACTGCCTGCATGAACGGTATCGTGACCGCGTACTGCAGGTCGTGGCCACGCCTGGGCCGTGAGGCTGCCTGGCGGTGGAACCGCGGGCCGAACAGGTCACTGAAGATATCGCCGAAGCTGGCGAAAATGTCTTCTGTTGAGCGAAAACCTTCCCAGCCCATGTCGTGCAGCCCCTGCTGCCCGCGAGTGTCGTAGGTCTTGCGCTTCTGCGGGTCGTGAAGCACTTCATACGCCCCGGATACCTCCTTGAAGTTCTCTTCCGCCTTCTTGTCGCCGGGGTTCTTGTCTGGGTGATACTTCAACGCAAGCCTGCGATATGCCTTCTTAATCTCCTCCTGCGAGGCATCTTTCTTTACACCCAGGATTTCGTAATAGTCTTCTGCCACCTGGCCTGCTCCAGGGCTGCTCAACTCCGAGGCAGCCTTATCTCCAACACTCCGCCGTGGTATTCCAGGGTTACTTTCCCGACATCATAGCCTTCCGGCAGCAGGATACAGCGTTCAAAGTACCCGTAGCGCCACTCACGCAGTTTCTGCCCGCCGTCCAATGCATCCAGTGGAGGCGCCAATTCGCCCCTGACCACAAGCGAATCCTCCTCCAGAGTGACATCAATGTCCTCTTCAACCACCCCCGGCAGCGCGACACGCACAACCAGCCCTCTCGCCGACCTGTACATGTCAACCTGCGGCGAGAACGCCGGTGGCCCGGGCTCCTCCTGCGCGAAATGCCTGTCGAAAAACTCGTCAAGCATCCTGTTGAATCGACGCTGCAGCTTGGCAAACTCCCGCCATGGCTCCCACCGCGCAATCTCACCAGTCATTGTGAATTCTCCCGGGTTCCCTGAAGAGCAGTCATTATACGCCGCCAGCGCCAGACAGTCAATACGGTGCCGGGGGCGATTTCAACGGAATGGTGCCATCTGTCACACAATTGCAGTAAGGCTCCTGGAGAAAATCCGTCATTGCTAATGAAGAAGGGCTTGAGGTCAAACTTGTCAAATGGTATACTACTGTTGAGAGTTTTGTAGCTGCGCAATGTAAGAGAACGGGCGGTTAACTCCGTTGTCGTTTTTACCCCCTGCACACAAGTTTTTGCTTGGGCAGGAGTTCCGAAAAGGCATTTCCGGCAATTCCACTTGGTGCCAAATAGGTGCCAAAAATTTTCTCCTTTCCCCAGATTTGGCGAAAAGTCTGGTCGCTCCCTGAGATATACACTACAGGGAGCCAATGGTAGGAGGAAATACCATGGCGCGAATCTTTAAGCGCAAGGACAGGAAAGAATACAATAGCTGGTATCTTGACTACACTGTAAATGGGAAGAGGATTCGCAAGAAAGCCGGGCCCTCCAGGCAAGCCTGTTGTAGGTCCGCTGTAGTTAGAAGCGAGTGCCGGAGTTTCCGGCACTCGCCGGAGTTTCCGGCAGCCTATTTGAGCACTCTCTGAAGTCGTCAGTTTACTCAACCGCCGAACTCCTTTGATTCGCACGAGTTAGGCCAATGAGCGGTCTACAACGCGCTGATGGTACGCTTGTTGCTATAAAATACTTGTGGTAAAACAGCGGTAACAGCCGTTAAGGACCGCCACGGTGAACAGGAACACGGTTGTTGCAAGAATCGAGAGCGACCTATGTGGTTGGTTAACACGACGGACCGGGGAAATTAGCAGAGAGGAAGTGGAAATGCGGCAAGTAGCAAAGAGAGTAGCGTTTTGCAGTTTGCTGATATTGGCGTGCGTGCTGGTGGGGTGTGGGAGTCGAGAGAAAGACAGTGTCGTTCCGCCGATGCCACCAGCTTCGCTGCAAATAACGCTGGCATCCTTGCCGGACGGCACGGTTGGAGTCGATTACAGTTACACGCTGAGTGCGTCCAACGGCATACTGCCATACAGTTGGAACATCGCAGATGGTTCTCTGCCCGATGGACTGAATCTGAGCAGCGTTACGGGAGAGATTTCCGGCACTCCGATATCTGAAGGTACGTTCACCTTCACCGTCCAGGTCGCGGACAGCGCTGTCCCATGCCAGACCGCTGACAAGAGCTTCTCAATTGCTGTTGTTGCCAATCCTGCTCCGCCACTGGAAATTCTAACAAACTCCCTGCCCACAGCCGAGATCGGCACGCCGTATAACGTGACTCTAATGGCTGCTGGTGGGGCACCGCCATATTCGTGGAGTCTGGCGTCCGGGTTGCTGCCCGCAGGGCTGAGCCTGAATAGTTCGACGGGAGAGATAGGCGGCATACCCGAGACAGAAGGTACTTACACCTTCACTGCTGGTGTCACGGACGCAGTGAGTAACTATGAAAGCAAGGGCTTTTCGATAACAGTGAACAAGGATGACAGTCTTGCCATAGAGACGCAATCCCTGCCAGTGGCCGCACTCGGCACGCCTTACAGCGCAATGCTGCAAGCTACCGGCGGAGTCACTCCTTACACTTGGAGCATAACGGGTGGAGGCCTGCCTGACGGGCTCGTTCTTGACAGTATCACCGGTGAGATATCAGGCACCCCAACTGCGGATGGCACCTTCATCTTCACTGTCGAAGTGACTGATGCCCTGAGCGATACAGATGCCAGGGATCTCTCGATTGATGTATCTTCGGTCGCCATCCATGTGCCAGGTGATTATGCAACTATTCAGGCAGCGATTGACGCGGCGGTGGAAGGCGATACTGTCCTGGTAGATGACGGCGTATACACCGGGGAAGGCAACAAGGAGATTGACTTCAGAGGCAAAGCCATAACCGTGAGGTCGAAGAACGGCCCAGAGAACTGCGTAATCGATTGCGAGAACTCTGGCCGGGGCTTCTGGTTTCACAGCAGCGAAACGCGTGACTCAGTGCTTCGAGGGTTTACAATACAAAACGGCAGGGTGGAGGATGACAACGGCGGCGCCATCTACTGTGATGGAGCCAGCCCCACAATCGTTGGCAACATCATAACAGACAATTCAGCGACCGGATGCTGAGGCCTGGGTATTGGCGGAGGGATCTTCTGCCTGGATAGCGAAGCGATAATCATGAACAATGTTATTGTGAATAACGACGCAGAGAACAACGGTGGTGGGATTTACTGCAACGGTAAGGGCCCGACAATCACCAACAACCTCATTGCAAGCAACTGGGGACAGTATGGTGCAGGTGGGATATACTGTGTTTTCACATCGGATTCCGAGCCTAAGATTGTCAATAACACCATAGTGCACAATATGGCTCCTGAGCACTCCGGGGGCGGGATACGCTGCATTTATTCCGACCCTTTTCTTGCGAACAACATCATATGGGGAAACACTTCGCCTATGGGACCTCAAATCTGTTTCTATGAAGCCGACGTTACCATATCCTTTTGTGCTATTGAGGATGTTGACGGAAACGGTGTCGACGGGTCATGGACGGACGGCGGCGGCAACATCGGCACAGACCCGCTGTTTGTGGATGCAGCCGGCGGGGACTACCGCCTGACACAAAGTTCTCCCTGCATCGATGCAGGCGACAACACTGCAATCGAGGGAGATCGTGACCTTGATAGCAACGACCGCATTGCAGGAAGCGCAGTCGATATAGGCGCCTACGAAATGCAGGAATGAATAGACTATCAGACTCAATTCCTTTCAAGCCGTTCTCTTAGTGTATGAATTGCGAAACCAGTCATGAGCTTTTTCGGCATGGTTCAAATCCGGGTAACACGTTTATGTCATTGCGAGGAGTCCGCCGTACGGCGGACGACGTGGCAATCTCGACGGCTGAGATTGCCACGCCCGCCTTACGGGTGGCGCAGCCACTTTTAA
>DAOVDS010000389.1 GCA_030669415.1 bacterium | reverse complement strand
GAACTTCTGGCTCGAAAACAAGAACAAGTTCACATGGGACCCCAAGTTGCGTAAGTTCCGCGTTGCGCACGAGAAATGAGGTGGAAACCTGCGGGCGTCTATAACCGCAACTCATTTCCCATCCGGGGCTTGACCGGAATTGCTTTCTCCCAATCAATAATCTGTGCAATCTGTGAAATCTGTGGTTTTTCCTCCCGGGATTTTTCCCATTTTGTGACTAACAGGCATTGATTCGTGCTGTATAATTGCCTCGAAGAGGAAGTCAAGGGAGATTGGGAGATAACGTAGATATGGGGATAAGGACAGAAAATGATATTTGGGAAGAGCTGGAAGGGGATTATCTTGCTTTCTCCCTAATCTCCATATCTTCCTTCTTACACCTTGTTAAATTGTTAAAAACTCGACGTAACCTGGTGGTATCTAAGGGATGCATTGTAAAGACGGTATCTGAAAGTGTAAACAAGGGGGATAGGGAGATAACGGGGATATGGGGATAGAAGCAAAACGTGTTTTCTTGGAAAAGGCAAAGAATGAATATCTCCCTATCTTGCCAATCGCCATATCTCCCTTCTTACACGCGGTGAGAGATGGGACAGCGTATGGGCATTAGGATTATGGGCATTGACCCGGGGACGCGGGTCGTCGGCTATGGGGTGGTGGACCTCGAAGGCAACGACCTGAAGCACGTTGCGCACGGAGCGTTCGATGTCCGCAAGGGCGCAACCTACCCGCAGCGCCTGCGGCTGATTTTTGAGGGGCTTTCAGAGATGCTCAAGGCGTACAAGCCTGATGTCTGCGTTGTAGAGGAGATTTTCTACGCCAAAAGCGCCAAGAGCGCCATAAAGACCGGCGAGGGAAGGGGCGTCGCCCTGCTTTCGGCCGCCGTGTGCGGTGTGCCTGTGGTCGAGTACGCCGCCACGAAGATAAAGAAGAGCGTTACAGGCACGGGCTCCGCGCACAAGTCGCAGGTGCAGAAGATGGTACGGCTCCAGCTTGCCCTGAAAGATGTTCCCAAGCCTGCCGATGCCGCGGATGCGCTGGCCTGCGCGATATGCCACTGCCACCGGCTGCGCTTCGAGTCGAAAGGGATTAGATGAAAAAAGGCGCCGGAGCGTGGCAGCTCCGGCACCACGTGTAGGAGGTTGGCCTGCCTCACACAACTTCTATTGGAAAGGCTTTCGCCTGTCACATGGTTAATTGCCAAAGACAACATAATTTACCACAGGATTGCCTATTTGTCAAGCTGAATTGGCAC
Organism: bacterium; assembly: GCA_030669415.1. GTDB lineage: Bacteria > Planctomycetota > SKW154 > SKW154 > DAOVDS01 > DAOVDS01. Next base: position 1,766 of record DAOVDS010000389.1, on the reverse strand, counting down.
TTTTCGCGCAAAAAGTTGAGAAATATGGCAAGACGTTGTCACGCGTGCAATTGCCAGATAGACGTAACACGCAGGGAGAATAGGAGTTGGGGCAAAACGGGCTGCGTGGCGCACCTTGCCGTTTTGGCATATTTCAGCGAGAATCCGGCTAAGAATGTCGGACGAGCCGGTTCGAGGCGGTCGTTTATGTGGAGATAGGCCGTTTATTGGCTTGACGGGCGATGTATGTCGGCATAGAATGCGCGTGGGGGGATGCGCATGAGGAAGTTCAAGATTGAGAGCACGGAGCTGCCTGTCGTCTGGCTGGGGACGAGTTTGTTTGCAGGCGCGGGCGGGTTCGGCGAGAAGGCGGCCGAGTACCACAGCCGGTTCTATGACAATCCCCAGGCGATGGTCGAGGTGATGGAGAAGGCGGCGGGGCTCGGCTGGGGCATCGAGGCGCTTGCCATGAAGAACATCGTCGTGGCGATTGATGAGCTCAAGAGAGAACACCCGAAGGCAGCGGTGGCCTACACGTGCGGAATCCAGGATTTCGGCACAGAGGTGAATTCCGCGCTGAAGCGCCAGCCGGAGGTGGTGTTCATCCACCCGCGGGTTACAGATACGGCCTCGGAGCACGACATGGAGCTATATTTCAGGCGCGTGGCGGAGGAGTGGTCGCTGTGTGCGGCCGCGACGCACGAGCCGCTCAAGACCGCCGCCAGGCTTGAAGACACCGACTGCAAGGCGCTGCTTGTCCCGGCGGGCGAGTGGGGCACGGCGCTGGAGCACGCGGTCGAGACGGTGCAGAGGTACGGCATGAAGTACATCGCCGAGGTCCAGCCGGTCGGGACTGCAAAGGACATTGTGACCGGCGTCCACAGCGCTGTGAGGGCCAACGTGGATGCGCTGGTAATCGGCGTGACCACGCTGGCGGAGCTTGACGTGTACGTGAAAGCTCTTGACAGGATGGGGTTTCTGGGTTGACGGCTAACCCGCATTTCTCACACATGTTTGACGGTGAGACGGGCAACAGCCGCAATGGCGCCGGTTCAAGTGCCAAAGACGCCCCTTGGTGCAGTGACAGAGTGTATGACGCCGGTGGAGCGATTTTGGTTCCAGGCGAGAACGCACAAGCGGCCACCCGCAGGCGTAGCCGTAGCTACGTCGAGGACAGGACGCGCGGAGGACGAAGCCTGGGGCGAAAAGCGCCCGCCGGACGTTGAAGAGGTGTGAGAAATGCGGGCGAAGGCGAAAAGCGAGGCCGAAGGGCTGAAAGGATTCGTGGGCAGCGATGTGGTGGTGGACACCTCCACGCCGATTGTCTACATAGGCCGGCTCGAAGAGGTGGATGACTTCTTCCTGACGCTTACCGACTGCGATGTGCACGATACCAACGAGGGCGCCTCGACGAAAGAGCTATACTGCATTGAGGCGAAGAAGCACGGCGTAAAGCAGAACCGCGCCCGCGTGAAGGTCCGCCAGGCACTTGTTGTGTCCATTTCACTTCTCAGAGATGTGATTGAATACTGAGGCCGGTTTCACCGCCGGTTCGCTTTGAGCCACCTGCGCCAGCGCTGGTAGTTCCATCCGAAGTTCTGGCCGGTGGTCTGCATCAGCAGTTCCTGTGCGGTTTCCCGCACCCACTGGTTTGAATCATTCTCAAGAGCCTCAATGAGCAGTTCAGCTACATCATCACGGCCGCCGAGCTTTGCGATTGCCCTCAGAACAGTCTTTCGCACATCGTAGTAAGGATGGTCAAATGCCTTGATAAGGGGCTCAAGGGC
>DAOVDS010000314.1 GCA_030669415.1 bacterium | reverse complement strand
TCAGACGTGTCAAGCTCGCCATCTTCTATTACCGCATACCATTTACTGAGTCCCTTTCGCGCTTTGGCGAGATGTGCTTCTATCCTGACTAATTCTTCCTGATAGGTCTCTTGTCCCTGCTGGAGTTCTTCATTTACAAGTTCGGTCAGTTCCCTCAAGTGCTTTTCAGTCAGGATTTGCTCTCTTACGCCATCTATAACAGTTCCCTCCAGCTTGTTTTTCGGTGTGAGCTTCGCCTTGCATGCCGATGCTCCCTGATTTGAGTATGTGGTGCAAACATAGTAGCGGTATCTTCCGTGTTTGGCAGAAGACCCGTTCATCCTTGCGCCGCAGTGACCGCAGTACACTAATCCGCTTAACAGGAACCTGCTGCCGACTCTCCGGGGATGGATGTAGTACGAAGACCGCGCTTTTAGAATCTGCTGGACGCGCTCAAAGTCTTTTCTGGATACAAGCGCGGGATGGCTGTTCGGCCTGCGTTCAATATCGTTGCCCCTGTTCCAGACCAGGTTGCCGATATATGTCTCGTTGTGAAGGATAGCTCCCACAGCGCTCCTTCCCCAATGACTGCCTCTCGGAGATTTGAATCCTTCTTGGTTGAGTGTTTTGGCAATCTTGCGAATTGAATTGCCCGCCAAGTAAAGACCGAATGCTCGTTTGACTACAGGCGCATCTGCCTCATCTATTTCAAGATGGCTGCGCTCGCGTTGTCCGTCTTTTGTCTTCACTACCCTGTACCCGATAGGCACAGGGCCGCCATAAAAGAAACCGCGTTGCACAGCCTCACGCATGCCGCGTTTAACGTCCTGTGCCAAGTTGTTGCTGTAGAACTCGTCCACAACGGCAATCATGCCTGCCAGCAATTTACCTGCGGGCGAGTCATCTATCTGCTCGTTGATGCTGATGAGTTGTATCCCACGACGTTCCAGCAGGGCCTTGTAGATAACGCTATCTTCAAGGTTGCGGGCGAACCTCGATAGTTTCCAGACCAGGATGACATCAAACGGTTTCTTCTTCTGCTTGGCCAGAGCAATCATCTCCTGAAATGCTGGCCGCTTAGCAGTGCGGGCGCTTTCAGCCTCTTCCACAAACTCATAGACTATCTCCCAGCCTCTCTTCGAGGCATACCCGCGCAAAGCCTTTAGCTGTGCTGGGATTGACAGGTCTTTCTTTGCCTGCCGCTCCGAACTAACGCGGGTGTACAAGCCTGCCTTCATCTTAATTCTCCCAACTCTCGCTTGATTTCTGTAATCTTGAAGAGCTTGATACGCTTTGACCTCTTTAGTGTCACTATAGCTGTGGGAAGTTTGTCAGTAAGTGGAATCAGATGTATTCTACTTTCAAATTGACGATATTTTCTGACAGATACGTCATCCTTAGTCTGTAACCACAGAACAGTATCACCGCTCTTAATCCGTGCTGTAGGCGCAATCAGTAGCAAGTCATTTTCATGGATGTCTCCGCCTGTCGTACCTTCTTTCTTTGCTCTTAGATAGAACGGCTTGGCAAGGTCTGTCTCTTTTACATCATCCCAATTCAAAATCGGATAGGTGTAGGCATGCGACACAGGAACTATTTTTTGCCCTGTTGACCTGCGGCTGATTTCTTCCGCAAAGCGATGCATCGCTCCTTCAGGCATGTGCTCTTCTACCCACAGCTTGAAAAGATGACCTTCTGGCAGGCTTAACGCTGCATCCAGCTTCGCCAACGTTACCGGCATCGGTCTATCTGTCTTGCCGGCTTTTATCGTTGCTATAGTGCTGTGGCTTATTTGTGCCCGCTCAGCGATTTCTCGATATGTTTCCCCGGTCGCCTTTTGGTGTTCCTCAAGTATCTTTGCGAACTCCTCTATGAATTTCATACATGCTCCTTTCTCCAAACACATTGCTATTATACACCAAAGTTGCCTATAGTCAACAATCAGTTTCTGAAAAACTTTTCTAAAATTTTCCTTGTTCGATGTTGACGAACGTCTAAGGCCATTGTATACTTGAGGCGAATTCGCCAAGAGGAGTGAACCTTGAGCAGTTTTAGGGCTTCGCAATTGAAACGCCTGCGCCTTCGTAAGAAATTGACATTACGGCAGTTAGCGCGTTTGAGTAAAGTCCACTTTACTGAAATCTCTCGCTTGGAGAACGGACAGCGTGAACCGAGCGTTACTGTATTGCGCCGACTGGAAAAGGGCCTTGGTTTGCCTAAAGGTTGCCTTCTAAGGTGATGAGGGTCGAGACCATAGACCAGAGACATGGGTGTCGTGACAACGCCTAAGACAACAATAGCTGAGCCTGCGAGTGAAACCGCTCACCGTGGTCTGCGGATTCTCGCTCGATTGATTGCGCAGAGGATAGCTGAAAGCCGCGCACAGGGGCGGCCATGTACGAAGAGGTTTTTTGATAGAAGGTAGAGGTGATTATGAGCAAGGGCGATTGGAAAACAACGACGGGGTGAGTTACCGAAGTAATCTCACCCCGCGAAAGCTCTTTCAGTGAAAAGTATACAGCCTGAATCGCAGAGCGTCAACGAAAATCCTGAAAAAAACTCCAGGCCGGAAACGCCATCTCCCTTTGCCTCTGTAGCGTGCCTTCCGCTTCACCAGGTTGATTCTAAGCCTACATGCGTGTCAAGTCACCCTAAAGGGACGGCGCGGAGCGCCGAGAATGCGCCGAAGGCGCGTAGAGACACTATCCAGATAGATTTCTCTACTGTTGATGACGTGCTCACTTGGCAGGAAGAGGTTGAACTACATCATAGTATCCTGCCAGTAGGACTTGTACCAAACTCAGAGTTCGAGATTGCCGGAACTGGTGTACCCGGTGAGATTTGCGGCACGTGGAAGAGCGCCGCGTGTGTCCGCCGACATCTCAGTCCGATTCGGATGACGTGCAAGCAATTCTGTTGTCCTGAGTGTTGGAAATACGCCGCCTATGAAGGCGGCGATGAGGCCGAAAAGCGGCTTTCGGCTGCTCAACGTGAGTTCAAGATTCAGCACTATCCGCGTCACTTTATGTTTTCGCCTTCGCCAGAATCTTACCCTGAACCTGCGATGATTGGTATCCGCACTTTGCGTACCGAGCTTATGAGGTGGATAGACCTGTTTGCCGCACCTGATTACGGCGGGATGCTTGTCTTTCACCCTTACCGTCTGACTAAGGCTGCTTACTTGCGATACGTAGCTACGGGTATCCGAGACGAGAAGATTGACTGGCAGGTCGAGGATGAGCGAAAGTGGGAATGGTGGCGCGAGCAGGTAGACCGTGACAACCTGATAGTTTGGGCACCACACTTTCACTTTGTTGGCTTCTTGTTTATTGAGCCGACATCGGCAGAATTTTATCGGCAGACCAGTGGATGGGTTTACAAGAATATCAGGCCGCTCAAGGACAGCCGCGCGGTCTGGTCGTGTGCTCAGTACGTGCTCAATCACAAGGCCGTCATTACAGAACTGGCCAAGATTAACGCTACGGCTGTGAGGGATAGAATCAAGGCCGATGCCAAGAGGGACGCTAAGGCTGCGCGGCAAAGGGCGAGAGGGGCGGCCACAGCCAAAGCTACAGCCGATGGGCTATCTGAGAAGGAAGCGAATAAAGCAGCCGATGCCGCCTCCAAGTTAGCTCAGGAAGCCTCAGACAGAGCTTTGCGTAGAGATTTGAGGGCAGCTCCGGCAAACATGCAAACTACTACGTGGATAGGCTGCTGTTCCCGTGTCAGGCTGGGCTACGTGGTGACTGATACGCTATACGAACCCGTGTATTGCCGCGAGTGTAAGGAGAACGGGTTAGAGGAGCCTCTTTACTCCATCTCGACCGATTCTGAGACAGAGTGTTTGGAAGGTATGCCTGTGGCTGTTAATCCGCCTCCCGAAGTTATTACTGACGCTGATTACGTGCGTTGGCTGGAAGGGCATCGTCCTGTAGTGCGGGTAATTGAACTTCGGAAGTGGTTTGCTCGACATCCGAAGAAGAAGAAAAAGCGAGCAGAGAAGCCGAAGCGCAAGCCGGAAGTCCAAGGTGCTTTATTCGCACGCGGCAGTCCAGGTTGACATGTCATGTCTAAAATTTAGGCAGCCGGCGGGTATCTGTCGTCGGGCTTCCGCACAAAAGCCTTACTGTGAATCTTCACATGCTTGGCGGTTTTGGTTGCCCTGCCAGTTGCGGCCGACTGCCTGGTGGAAGCTAACTTGATGCCGTCGGTCTGTCAAGAGGATTCTTGACCGACCTGTCGGCACTTTCGCACGTGCCAGTCCGGGATGAGTGAAGTTCCCATGTTATTGCTCAAGTCTGTCGCTCTGTATTCCATCCGGCAACATTTCTCCTCTCAAAGCGAATTCCCGTTGAAAAATCAGGTGTTCTGAGCTAAAGTACGTGAAACTGAACAGGGTAGCTTCTTTCCTGAAGGCAGATTTTCTCTGCCTTACCATCAACCAGGACAAGAGCTGCCTGAAGGGCCGATGGTTTTGCCGGTTAGTTGATGGGCCGGTAGGATTTTGAGGCCCTTATTTGTTGAGGGCCGGAAGGAGGAGCGAGTATGAGAAGGTTGATAATGTTGGCGGGAATCTTGCTGCTGGTTCTCGTGCTACTTGCCGCTTGGCAAGGAGGGGTTGTCAATTGCCTTGTTCTTGCGCAGGAGAAAGAGAAGGAAGAAGAGGCAGACAAAAAGATGGAGGAGCTTGAACGTGCCTTGAAGGAGTTAGCC
>DAOVDS010000440.1 GCA_030669415.1 bacterium | reverse complement strand
TCCCATCGCCTCCATATCCAGGTCGACCATGATCCTGACCAGGTCCCTGAACTTCACCTTCGGCTCCCAACCCAGCTCCCGCTTAGCCCTGGAAGCGTCCGCCATGAGCAGATCCACCTCCAGCGGCCTGAAATAGCGCTGGTCCGTGCGCACGTGCTCGTGCCAGTCGATGCCCGCATACGTGAACGCCTCCTGCAAGAATTCCTTCACCGTGTGCGTCTCACCCGTCCCCAGGACGTAATCGCCCGCCATGTCCCGCTGCAGCATGAGCCACATCGCCTCCACGTAGTCCCCGGCAAAGCCCCAGTCGCGTTTCGCATCCAGGTTGCCCAGATACAGTTTCTCCTGAAGCCCGAGCTTTATCCGCGTTGCGGCCCGCGTTATCTTCCGGGTCACGAACGTCTCACCGCGGCGCGGGGACTCGTGATTGAAGAGAATCCCGCTGCAGGCGAAAATGCCATACGCCTCCCGGTAATTGATAACCTGCCGGTGAGCATAGACCTTTGCGCACGCATACGGGCTGCGGGGATGAAAAGGCGTATTCTCGTTCTGCGGCACCTCCGCCACCTTGCCGAACATCTCGCTCGAAGAAGCCTGATAGAACTTGATGTCTTTCTTGCCCGAAGTCCTCAGCGCCTCGAGAAGCTGCAGAGTCCCGACGGCGTTGACATTCACCGTGTAGACCGGCTGGTCGAAGGAGACCCGCACGTGGGACTGAGCGGCCAGATTGTACACCTCGTCAGGCCCCACCTCTTTGACTACGGAAGACAGGCACGCGCCGTCGGTCAGGTCGGCGTACACGAGCTTCAGGCGCGCCCCCTTCTCGTGCGGGTCCTGGTAGATGTGGTCGATTCGACCTGTGCTGAAAGTGCTGCTGCGCCTCACCGTCCCGAACACTTCGTAACCCTTGTCGAGAAGAAACTCGGCCAGATAAGACCCATCCTGCCCCGTAATACCTGTTATCAACCCCCGCATAGTGTTCCTTCCTCCCTCAAGTTCGCGCAGACCGCATGGCTAACGCCATAAAACTCCCTCTTGACAAGACAGTCGAATATCTCACTGAACCTACCGAGGATCTGCTCGCGAATCGGCCCTGTGTTTTATCCTAACTACCAGATTGTAAACCCTGCTGCCAAGCAGAGACGCCAAGAAGGCCCCAATACACTGCATGTTCAGGTTGCCCAGTCTCAGCGCTTTCAGCAAGTATTCTCTGCCCTGACTCACTTCGCCGCTTTGGCACAAAAGGGTACCAATAGTGTAGTACTGCCTCGCGAGCGCTTCCCTGTGCTTCGCGAACTCCCGGTAGTGCTTCTTCAAAATCAACTGAACGGCAGCAACCGCGCTACTTTTGACGCTTGAGATGTTGTCATGCCCGTAATACGCATTCACCAACGCCTCAGGCACATACCGGAACTCGCAGAACTTCGAAACCCCTATGAATAGATCCCATTCCTGCAAGCAAGGCAAACGCTCATCGAAAAGGCCCGCCTTTTCCAAGTATTCCTTCTTGACAACCGCGGTGGGGGTCCCCACGAAGCTGCCATTGAGAAGTTCAGAATGTATGCGACCCTCTTTTCGAGCAATGCGCCTTGGTGGTATATATGTGCCCCTGCTGCTCTCCAATTTCCAGTATCCGGTGTAGACAACGCCAACTTCTGTGGGTGCGTCTTTAAATACCTTCATCTGTTTTTCCAGCTTACCCGGCAGCCACTCATCATCGCTGTCCTGGAACGCTATATATTCTCCCACTG
>DAOVDS010000002.1 GCA_030669415.1 bacterium | reverse complement strand
TCTTGCCGGCCGTGTTGGTGGCGCGGTCGAACCAGTTGACGGCGCCGTCGAACATTGACTTGTCAACACTGAGGCCCGCGGTTTTGGCGGCCTTGAGCGCCATGACTATCCAGCCTGTAACTGAGGTATCGTTTCGCCCGCTCTGGGACTCGTACTTCCAGCCGAGACCGGGGTTCTGCGCGCCGCGGATGAAGTCAACCGCTTTCTGCGCCGGTTCTTTCAGCCTGTAGTCGCGTGTTACGGCGTAAGCTTCGCAGAGTGCGTATGTGCCGATTGCGGTGTTGTAAATCCAGGACTCGGCTTCGCGGGGTCCGAATGAGCCATCATCCTGCTGCTGGCCAACGAGCCAGTCGAGGCCGTCCTTGACTGTCTTTCTGAACGGGCCGCCCGAGCGGTGGGTGTGGCCGCTTCCCAGGAACGCAAGAAGTGCCAGGCCGGTAACGGCCGCATCATACTGGGATATGCCCTGGCCGTCGCAGGCTGCATCGGGGTCGGGGCAGTTTTTCTGGAAACCATCCTGGTCCCATTTACCATCCTTGTCCTGGTGGAAATGCAGCCAGAGCAGGCCGCGGAGAATGTTCTCTTGCGTTCCAGAGGCACGCGAGAGCAGGAGTTCCGTCCTTGCGAGGTGCAGGAGGCCGTTTATTTCCCGCGCTGCCGGGCCCTCGTCGCTCAGCTCATTGGCAAGTTTCTGGCAGATGTCAATGGCGGCCTGCCACTGCTCGTTGCGGCAGGCTTCCTTCGCCTGGGCGAAGAGCTTGTCAATCTTCTCTTCTTCCAGCGACCTAACAGGCTCTTCGGGCTTTTTGGCTTCTTCCTGAGTGTCCGGCGGCTCAGGCGGCTGCTCGGCGGGTTCGGGAGGTTTGGGCTCTTCCGGCTTCTCCTGTGGTACGTCGGCGACCTTCTCGGGGGGATGCGGGGGCGGCCTGGGCGTGACTTGCGGCTGCGCTGCGGGTGTTTCTTTCTCAGGCGCCGAGGACCGTTGTGTTTTCGATTCGGGTGCAATCAGGACTGCGGCGAGAACTATCGCACCGGCGAAAACGATAAGCAGAATGGTGGAAATCACCTGCCAGACGGTTGATGCCGGCTGGGTGGACGCTTCAAACTGCGGCCCGGCCGGCGGCTTCTCTCTGGTCTGAAAACGAAAGCCGCAGTGCCGGCAGGCGGGCGTGTCTGCGGGTGCTATTCTGCCACATTCAGGACAAGGCTTGATGCTCATGGTATTCCCTCCCGGCTTTATTATAACACACTTTTGGAGCGTCGGCAAATCAGAATTCGCGAGTTGGCAAAGGCGCGGTGCGAAAAAAAACAACCCCGCCGGCAAGCGGCGGGGCTTTGGGATTGCGGTTGTGCTGCGTGCTAATCCTCTTGTTCTTCCACGTCCTCCTGTTCCTCTTCAACATCGTCGTTGGCGTACTCCTCGCCGGTGATAACAGACTGGAGCACGTCCATTGCCCGTTCGACATCGCCGTTTTCCTTGTGGCAGTTGGCGATGAGGAACTTGGTGAAGTTGCGAAGGCCCGGCTCTTCGAGCTCTTCGAGTGCGTCTTCGAGGCGGGGGATGGCGTTCATGTCGTTCTTCTTGGCCAGGTCCACGATGGCGAGCTCGGCCATTATGACGGAAGCCTTCTCGCTTTCGCAGCCCTTGTAGAACGCGGCCACGGCCTTGACTATCTTCTCGATCTGGTCCATGTTTCCGAACGGGTTTGCGGCCTTGAAGGTCGCGCCCATGGCCACGCCGGCGAACACAACGAGCAGGCAAATCACTGCCAACTTCTTCATACTGCACCTCCTTTACTCTTGCGAACCCTGTCTCCGAACTTAACTACAAGCTGCGGCGGGAGCCGGTTTCAGATATGCGCGAATTTTCTGAAAGGTGTTTCGGTTTGACGCGGGATGCGGGTGGTGTTAGAATCGGCGCGGAAAGGAGACGGGCATGGCGCTGAGTGAATCTGAGCTGCAATCGAGGTTGAAGGCAATCAAGCTCCTGGTGCTTGATGTTGACGGTGTTCTGACGGATGGCCGGCTGATGCTGGGGGATGAAGGCAGAGAATTCCGAAATTTCAACGTGAAGGACGGGTTCGGGATACGCGCACTGCTTCTGAGCGGAATCAGGGTGGCGGTAATCAGCGGGCGCGAGTCGGAAGTTGTGAAACGCAGGTGCGAGAACCTCGGTATAGAAGATGTGTATCAGAAGGTGCTGAAGAAATCGGAGCCTTTTGAGAAGCTGCTCGCCAAGTACGAGATTGACGCCGGCGAGGCATGCTTCATGGGTGACGACGTGAACGACATTGCGCTCCTCAAACTGGTCGGGCTGCCTGCATGCCCTGCGGATGCGGTGCCTGAGGTACTGACTGTGTGCGGCTTCCGCGGGTTTGTGTCGGAGTGGGCTGGCGGACGCGGCGCGGTGCGCGAGGTCGCAGAGAGGATACTCAAGGCCCAGGGCAAGTGGGAAGGAATTATCGCGGAGTTTTCGTAAGTGAGACAGCTTATCATACTTCTGGGATTCGGTGTGCCTGCGGCACTGGCACTGCTTGCGATAGGGGGGGATTTGAGCCTCTCTGAGCCCGGCGAGCTGCCCCGGATTTCTCCCGGGGATGAGACACCGCCGCCGGAACCGGTTGTGGGCCGGGCTGACTCGCTGGTTCGCCAGAAGATACTGAACTGGGAGTACAGGCACTTCGACCCGCAGTTGGGTGTGTTCGACTGGTTTGCGCGCGGGACGGAGGCGATTCCGAGCGGCGAGAATGACTACGAGGTGAAGAATCCGGAGGTGCTCTTCTCCTCATTCACGACCACCACGCCGCTGCTCAAGAAAACGCTGACAAAGCTCAATGCCGGCAGTGGAGTAATAAAGTTCGGCCAGGAACAGGTGTTCTCCTTTCTCAGAGGCGGGGTGGTAGTAAGCAGCATTGAGCTCTTCACGCCGCACGGCCTGACCGAGATGAAGCTGCGAACCGACGAGTTCAACATCCGCGCCGCCAACCGGCGCCACGGCAAGGAAGTGCCTGCCGCGGAGTTCTGGAGCAAAAGCCTCGTTCACGTGACAGGCCCGAGCTTCGAGCTTTTCGGCAAAGGCGGGATGCGCGGCGCAACCCAGCTCAACAGAATGATACTTGCACCGCCGATAACGATGCACCTGGTCACCAGGGAAGAGGGGGTGTTTTTCGGTAAAAGGACCGGGCGCAGCGGGGAGGAGCGGCGCGTGGATGTAACGGGCAACGGCCGGCTCCTTGTGGAGCGGGTGCCCGAGCAGAATATATTTATTATGTCAGTGTCGGACGGCACGACTGTAACTGACGGCGATATCACCGTCCACAGCGACAAACTCGTGGTGGCGATTGGGCAGAGCAGGAGGGTCGAAAGGGCCTCGGCAATCGGCAATATCGTTGTGCGCCAGGCCGGCGAGGCGCATCTCTTTGGCGATGAGGCGAAATGGGATGCCCGGAGCGCCATGACAGTGGTTACAGGGAAACAGGGGGTCAGGTTCGTCGATGGCCCCAATACGCTGAGGGCGAAAAAAGCGACTCTCATGGCGGACCGCAAGAGGCTGCTTCTCGAGGGCGGGGTGACAGCGCAGCTTGAAGGCGCGGTTGCGCAGGAGAAGCAGGGCAGGGGAAAACACTCTCTCCCGCGCAATTGGAATATCTCCTGCAACAAGGCAGAGGTGCATCTCGCCAACGAAGGCGGCAGCATGAAGCCTGAGCAGGTACTGCTGTACCCGGCAGCGGGCAAGAAAGTGCTGGTGCGCAGCGCGGATGGCGCCTACGAAATCAGCGGCGGTTCGGTGGTGTGGGATGTGCTGCGAAAGACGGTGGCGATTCGTCAGAAACCGGAGCTGGCCCGCGGGGATGCCGAATGGGTGCGCTCGGACAGTATCTCGGTGCGTCTCAACGATGGCGTGATAGTGTTCGAGGGCAAGGTGGTTGCCAGCTTCAAGGCGGGCCAAGCGGCGTGGAAGTTCCATGCCGGCAGGATGGTTGCCAGCTTCGAGGCGCAAAAAGGCAAGAGTCCCGTGATAACCGGGCTTGTCCTGACAGACACCGCCGGCCGGGTGCGCATCGACTATACAGGCCGCAAGGGTGCCCGGGTCGCGCTGCACAGTGACCGGGTTTCGTGGGATGCGAAAACCCAGGTTGCCCTGCTGGATTCGCAAGACGAAGCGCGGCTACAGAAACTCGAACACGGCAAAGACTGGATGGTTGCGCGCAAGATAACTTTTGAGCCGGAGGGGAAGAAGGCGTTGTTCGAGGGTACGGTGCGGGCGCACCTGGAGGAAGTAGCACGCAAAGAAGGTGCCTCCGAAGGCTGGGAGAAGAAGGCTGAGCCGCCGTTTGAGCTGATGTCTGAGAAACTGACACTGCGGTTTGACGACCAGTATGATGCGAAGAGCGCGCTGGCGGAAGGTTCGGTCACGTTTACAGGCAGCTCAGGCGGCATGATGCTGGAGTGTGAGCGTGCGCGCTACGTGAGGGGAGACAGCGTAGTCTTCGAGGGCGAAAAGAGGCCGCAGCTCGTTTCCGGGAAAAACAAGCTCTCGGCGCAGAAGATACTGGTGTACCTCACACACGGCCGGATTGTCTTCATGGACAAAGTGAGAGGCGGATTCGACGACGGCAAGGGCGCTGCCATGACGGCAGGCTGTTCGAAGATGATTGCGCTGTATGACATGCCGACAGGAGCCATGAAGGAAGTGTACTTCGAGGATGCGGTGCATATAGAGGTGGAGGGCGAGAAGGAAGGTAAGACGACAGCCGACGGCGAGCGCGCGGTCTACGAGGTCGAGAAGGCGCAGGTCTCGCTTACCGGCAAGCCTGTCGTTGTGAACCAGCGCGCCGTTGTCATTCGCGAAGAGCAGGTGGTATACGATTTGAAGGAAAGGGTGTTGTTCACCAAGCCGCACAAGAAAGGCTACAACTGGGAGATAGACCCATCCAACTGGGGTAAGAAAGGGAGGAAGAAATGACCGGTAATGCGGCGTTTTTTTCTCCGGGGATGGCCTTTTTGAGTTGTGCTAATAGGTAGAATGACCCGCCTATGGGTGAACAGTCTGACAAGAAACTGATGCACGAGGCGGCCAAAGGCAACAGGGCCGCGTTTGCGGAAGTTTTTGGCAAGTACTATCCAGGAGTGCTGAACTTTTTCTGGAGGCTTGTTTGGGACCACGCGAAAGCCCAGGAGCTTGCCCAGGATGTTTTCCTGAAACTGTGGAGAAAGCGCAGGTCGTACAGGGGCACCGGGAAGTTCTCGACCTACCTGTTCCAGATTGCCAAGAACCACTGGGTAAACCACCTTCGCAGAAAGAAACGGTACCAGCAGTTCATCGACACCAAGAAAGAAGAGCTCAAGAGAGAGGACTGGGACAGTGTACCCGGGCCTGACGAGGAGGTAGAGGAAAGGGAGATTGAGGAGGTTGTCAGGAAGGCGATTGACTCGCTGCCTGAGAGTTTGCGCGTGCCGTTTATCCTGAGCAGGTACAACAACTTCAAGTACAAGGATATTGCCGGAATTCTGAAAATCAGTCCGCGGACTGTCGAGTGGAGAATGGCGCGGGCTTTCGAGTTTCTCGGAAAGAAGCTTGCCAACCTGAAGGAGAATTAGTCTTGTCAGAATGCGAGAAAATCAGGCCGCGCCTTGCGGCGTTTCTTCACGGCGAGGTCGAAGACCCTGAGTCGATTCAGGCTCATCTGGACTCGTGTCCCGAGTGCGCGAGGATGCTCGACGCCCACAGGAAGATAACCCGCCTCGCGGGTCTCGTTACAGACCTCTCTCCGTGCTCCGATGCGTGGACAAAGGTCGAGACGAGAATCTCGTCTTCTCCAGACTCAAGCTGAACCACGGCAATCGTCCGGGGCTACATATTCCCGCCGATAAGTCTTCTTGCGATTACCATGCGCTGAATCTCTGAAGTTCCTTCACCGATTTCGCAGAGCTTCGCATCGCGCATGTAGCGCTCGACAGGGTACTCGCGCGAGTAGCCGTTGGCGCCGAGAATCTGGACAGCGTTCTTGGTAGCGCGATATGCGGCCTCGGAGGCATAGAGCTTGCCCATTGCGCCTTCCATCGAGTGGGGTTCTTTCCTTTGCTTGAGCCTTGCGGCATGGTAGACGAGGTGGCGCGCAGCCTGTATTTCTGTGGCCATGTCTGCGAGCATGAACTGGATTTGCTGGTGCTTGTAGAGGAACTTGCCGAACTGCTTGCGCTCCTGGGCGTAGGCAAGCGCCTTGTCGAGTGCGCCCTGGGCGATTCCGAGTGCGAGCGCGCCGATTGATATTCGCCCGGAGTCGAGCGTCTTCATGAAGTACTTGAATCCGCTTTCGAGGTTGCCGAGCTGGTTCTCGGCGGGGACGCGGACATCCTCCATAATGAGTTCCGCGGTGTTTGAGCCGCGAAGGCCCAGCTTGTCCTCTTTCTTGCCTGCTCGAAAGCCGGGCATACTTTTCTCGAGGATGAACGAGCCGATGCCGCGTGCGCCCTTGCTCCTGTCAATCATGGCGGTAATCACGCAGGTGCCGGTGTAGTTCGCGTTGGTGATGAACTGCTTGGCCCCGTTTATTATCCAGTGGTCCCCGTCACGCACGGCGGTTGTCTGTGTTCCCGCCGCGTCTGAGCCCGCGTTGGGCTCGGTCAGGCCGAAGGTGCCTATCTTCCTGCCCGAGGCGAGGTCAGGCACGTACTTGCGCTTCTGCCCCTCAGTGCCGAAATACCAGATGGGCGAGAGGCCCAGCGAGTAGTGTGCGGCGAGCGTTATCCCGGTGGAGCCGCAGACGCGCGAGAGCTCTTCGACCGCGAGTATATAGGAGACGTAGTCGCCGCCGGCGCCCTCGTATTCCTCGGGGATTGGAATGCCCATAAGCCCCAGCTCGGCCATTCGCTTGACAGTCTCTTCGGGGAATCTCTGGATTTCATCAATCTCGGCGGCGATAGGCTCGACCTCCTTGAGGGCGAACTCGCGCACCATGTCGCGGACCATTGTCTGCTCTTCAGTCAGTTCCATAGGAAAGCCCCCATCCCTCTAAGTTGCCAGCAGATAACCCGCCCCCAGCAGCAGGGCGAACGCGCTGTGCGTGAGAACTGTCAGCGCGTTGGCCGGTACGAGCCGCTGAGAGTCTGAATGGAACTTCATTGTAATCAGGACCGCCCTGAGCGCCAGCGGCAGCGTGAGCAACGCGAGAAGTGACCATGCAGGCATTGCCCGCGCAGCAACGGATGTCGCGATTGCCGCATAGGGCAGGCACATCATTACCGGGAAGAGAGCAGCAGCACGCCTTCTTCCCAGGCGCACGACCCAGTGACGTTTGCGTGCCGCCTCGTCCGCGCGGGCATCCTGGAACTGGTTAATGTAGAGTACAGCACAGATGAGAACTGCAACCGGTACAGAGGCGACGACAGGCGCCCACGCCAGTGTCCCGGTCTGGACGTAGTAGCTGCCGAGGGTGATGAGCGTACCGAAGTTCACACCGACAACCAGCTCGCCTACGCCGCGCGCGCACAGTCGAAGCGGGGGTGCGGTGTAGAAGAACCCGCATGCCGCACCGGTTGCGCCAAGGACAAGAACCCACCAGCCGACCGTGATGGTCAGATATATCCCGCAGCCCAGGCCGAGGGCGTACAGTAGAATTGATTCTGTAAGCACCTGCCGTGGTGTCAGCAGTCCTTCCTGTATCAGGCGGCTACCGCCGGTGAAGGGGCGGGCGTAGTCGGTGTTGGCTTCATCGCAGCCGGACTTGTGGTCGAAATAGTCGTTGGCGACGTTGGAGCCTGCATGCAGCGCGGCGACACCGAGGAGCGTGAAGGCGAAGTGGAGCCAGTCGAAAGCGCCGATGTGAAACAGGGCGACTGCCGCACCCAGCCCCGCGGGCAGCAAGCTGGCGGCGAGGAACGGCGCGCGCAGCTCGAGCAGGTAGAGTTTCAGTTTCCCTGCCACAGTCAGTCCTTCTTTACGTTTTCCTTGATGAACTCGGCGATTGCACCCAGTACCGTACCGGGCTCGAAGAGCGCCGTTGCGTAGCCTTCCCTTATGAGCGTTTTCTGGTCGTCCCGCGGGATGATTCCGCCGCCCATAAGCATGATGTCACTGGCGCCTTTCTCATCAAGGAGCTTGCGAACCTTGGGGAAAAACGTCATGTGCGCCCCGGAGAGCATGGAGAGCCCGACTACGTCCACATCTTCCTGGATGGCGCTCTCGACGATTGCCTCCGCGCTCTGGTGCAGGCCGGTGTAGATAACCTCCATTCCCGCGTCGCGCAGCCCGGCCGCGACGACCTTCGCACCCCGGTCATGGCCGTCAAGCCCCGGCTTGGCGATAAGTACTCTTATTCTCTTAGCCATAGACCTGCTCCCTCTTGGTCAGGACTAATTTAGGCCTCTCTTATGCCGAATAACTTACGAACAGACGAATCTACTTCCTTTTCCAGTGGAGCGATATTGTCAAGGATTCCGTCCTTTGCCTTATGATTGTGAAGGTCTTTTGATAGTTTCGAGAGCTTCTGGTGTAGTTTGTTATTAGAGTCGAATTGTGGAATACCGACATATTTCATCACCGAAGGAGTGCCGAACCCGCGCCCGGCAGAAGAGAATGATTTGATGAATTCGCGGACGGGAGTCGAATTGACAATAGCGCAGAGGTAGTGCGCCTCGGATTCATTTTTCGCAGCGATCAAGGCGGTAGTCTCGAGTGGGATGACGATTTTATGGCCGAACGGTGTCTTGGATTGGGACACAACTGCTGCAATTATGTCGTTTGTCATCCGTTTCCATACAACCTTGTAGTTGGCAACTGTATAATCTCCTACGCCGAAGACTGCATAAAACGCTGTTCTTTCTGCGAGCTGTTTCAGGGGTTTTGACTTCCGTGAGAGTAAGGTTTCTCTAAATCTTGTCAAGTAGCCGTAGGTTCTTGGCCACTCTTTTTTCATTTGACTTTCAGGGTAAGGTTCCCTTTTCTCAGGATATTGCACAAGTAAGACAAAAATGTCGGGATTTGCCTGCCATCTTTGGATATCGGAGCCTCGCAATGCCGGGTAGACGAGTTCTGGCTCAACAACTTCTCTTACTTGTTGAATCTTCGTCTTTCCCTTTGCCACAAGATTACTGACAAGAAGTTCGCCTTCAGATAGGACTTGTTCTATCTTCAACCAGAAAACGCCGTAGGGAGAAATATAGGCTCCGGAGTGCGCATTGTAAGAGTTTTCACCTTGAAGCGCAGTTAGCCACTTTTGGTCTGCCGCGAGAGTCTGCCACGGGCCCACTTTTGAGCCGATTGGTCGGGCGAACAATTTTCTTTTCTGAAGGAAAGGCAGGGCATCTTTCAACTTCTTATCGGTTGCAATTCTCCCGACTCCTTTTTTTCTCTTCCAGACATAATAAGGGACAGGATAAGTAGTTTCCCCCCCCCTTCTGAGGATTATTGCTGCTGTCTTGTTTGCTGCGCCTTCAAAGGGCTGAACAGTGGCCAAGTCATGAGCCTTCAAAACCTTAAGAGATTTACCTTCTTTGCCAAGTTTGAAGCGGCGAAATCCCTCGCCAGCGCCTTTTGACTTGAAGACTTCCTGCGTAATAAGAAACCCGAGTTTGCCGCCATCTTTCAGGTAGTAGTCGGAGGCGGCATAGGTAAAAAGCATCGAGAAGTCTTTCTTGCCGCCGCCCAGTCGTGTCTCAAATCCTTTCAGGGAAAAGAGACCGAAATCTTTCCACAACTGGAGTGTTTCCTTGCGATATTCATCTGAGAGATAATCCCACCGCACCCAGGGAGGATTTCCGACGACGAAATCAAAATTTTTAGCGTTCAGCGGCGCGAAGATGTTTTTGAGAAATCTCGCCCAGATACCGTTCTTACCCTCTTTCTCAAGTTCCAGAATCTCGCTGTAGAAGTTCTGAACAATCTTTTCGTGGGGAGTGAAAACCAGTCCTTCTTTTTTGAACCGCTCCATCGCTTCGGCAGGTGAATAGCCCTGTTTTGTCATCTCTTCTACAAGTGGCGCGGCTTTGCGCATAAGGAACCCTTTGTTTGCTACCCAGATATAGGGGACGTGAAATCGCCCGCCGGAGGTCTGAATCTTTATATGCTCGCCGCCAGCAAAGTTTAACTCCTTGTCTCCCGCTTTTTCAGGCCAGAGGACAGAGTCAGCAAGATAGATAGGAATCTCAAAAGAAGATAACTCCTGCGCTATATCACCGAGCGCGAAAAGGTAGTTGGTGCGGGCAGCGATAACTGCCAGGGGATTGAGGTCAAAACCCCAGATATTGGCAGCAATTCTTTTTGCCGTCTCAAGTGGCGGCTCTTTGTGGCTCAGCCCATACTCCTTCGCCCGTTGAATGGTAAGAACCAAAAAAGTTCCTGAACCACAGGCGGGGTCAAGCACTCGTTTCAGAGTGTTGCCTTTATAGCCGACTTCATTCAGAAGTAACTCGGCAAGCCAATCAGGTGTATAGTATTCGCCGAGGTTATGCCGCACTTCTTGCGGCACCAGATATTGATAAAGTTTTTTGAGAAGGTCGCGGGCAGATTCCGGATCAATCGTGGTCGTCGCTGGCTCGAATTCAGAAAGTGCTCTGGCTATTTCCCTGATTGCTTCTTCAAGACGCGGCGAGAAGGCGTCCAGATACCACCGGAAAAAATCTCCTTCAAGAAAGTTTGCGATGCCGCGTTTGGCATATATTCCGCCGTTTTCAATGTCAGTCAGTTGTGTCTGCAACTCATCCTTTAGAGTATGCGTAAGTTGATGGGAAAACGAGGCGGTAAAAGCGCTTTCTTTAAGAGTAACAAGCTCGGCAGCGATAAGCTTCATCAGAAACGCAAAATAGGTGTGAACCGAAAAGAGCAATTCCTGAAAGTTTGTGTCTTTGCTTACACCATAGACACGGGAAAGTGCTTTTGTCTCCTGTGCCTGACGAGTGCCAAATTCCTCTCCATAGACGATGCCGAAAAGTCGTTTCCATTCGTTGAAAAAGACGGGTACCCTTTCTTTCCCCCAGTTTTTGAGTGCATCCGCAAAGGCTGAGACGGCGTCTCTGGCAACTTCGCTTTTTGGCCCGAACTTATCGGCAAGATGCTCTGCCGTGAGTGGCAGGCGGTCAAGGGCGCGCAGATATGTGAGAAAGGTGCAGGCGCTTTCTGCGTGAAAAGGATAAGGACCGATGCGGACAAAATCCTTTTTGTCTAATTCAGTTTTTGGCTTCGTCTTGCTTCCTCTGTAATGGACAAAGAAGATTTGCTGGCCGTCAAACCCGACACCTACAAGTTTCGGAGCAAATAGGAATAGAGTCTCTTTTTTGTTTTTGGCTTCTCCCTGGATATAACCGACAAGTTGACCGTAGGCATGATGTATTCGGCTTTTAGATTGAAAAGCCTTTGGAGATTCGTATTCAATAATCACCTGTCCGTGCAGCGCATCAGAACGGCCGCCCAGGACAGTTGTTTTCTCGTATCTCGGTTCTGATTTAATCCCTAATGCGCGAAAAAGTGGAGACAGTATTTTTTCAAATCCGATTCGCAAATCCTCTTCAGTTATTGCACTGCGCATCAGGTGGGATGTGGCAGAAACAAGTTTATGTGCAACCTGCTGTAAAGGCTCTTGCAGCGCTAAGGCCAAATCGGGGCTTTTATCTGCACTACCCATAAGAACACTCCCGTTTTTTTCTCAGAATATCGGTGGCTCGGTGTACACGCCGAACACGTCTTTCATTGCCTCCACTATTTCGCCGAGCGTGCAGTATGCGCGGCAGCATTCGAGTATTCTCGGCATTACGTTGTCTGTGCCGCTGCAGGCGGCCTTGAGGTCTTGGATACGTTCTTTGCATGCCCCGCTGTCGCGTCTTTCGCGCAGGGCTTTCAGTCGCCTGCGCTGCTCGGGTTCCACCTCCGGCTTGATTTTGAGCGTTTCGATGTCGGGCATTTCCTCCTCTACGTAGTCGTTAATGCCGACGATAATGCGCTTGTGCTGCTCAATCTCACGCTGGTAGCGGTAGGCGGCATCGGTGATATCCCGCTGGAAAAAGCCTTTTTCAATCGCCGCGACCACGCCGCCGAGTTTCTCTATTCTCTCGAAGTACTTCTGGGCCTGCGCCTCCATCTTGTTGGTGAGCTTCTCGATGAAGTAGGAACCGGCAAGCGGGTCGATTGTGTTGGGCACCCCGCTTTCGTAGGCTATGATTTGCTGTGTGCGCAGCGCAATCTTCGCGGCCTTTTCGGTCGGCAGGGCGAACGTCTCGTCCATGGAATTTGTGTGAAGCGACTGGGTACCGCCAAGCACTGCCGCGAGACCCTGGAGCGCGGTGCGGACTATGTTGTTCTCCGGCTGTGGTGCGGTGAGCGAGCAGCCGGCAGTCTGCGTGTGGAACCGCAGCAGCCATGAGCGCGGGTCCTTGGCGCCGTATTTCTCCTTCATGCGGCGGGCCCAGATTCGCCGGGCGGCCCGGTACTTGGCGATTTCCTCAAACAGGCCGTTGTGCGCGTTGAAGAAGAAGGAAAGCCTGGGCGCAAACCTGTCCACATCGAGCCCCGCGGCTATTCCCGCCTCGACGTACGCGAAACCGTCGGCAAGAGTGAAGGCGAGCTCCTGCACGGCGGTGGAACCTGCCTCGCGGATGTGGTAGCCACTTATTGAGATGGTATTCCACTGTGGTACGTGGTCGGCGGCGAAGGCCATTATGTCGGTAATTATTCTCATGGAGGGTTCGGGCGGGAATATCCAGGATTTCTGGGCGATGTATTCCTTCAGAATGTCATTCTGGATTGTGCCCCGGAGCTTCTCCGGAGGGACGCCCTGCTTCTCGGCGACGTGGATGTAGAATGCGAACAGCACGCTGGCAGGCCCGTTTATCGTCATCGAGGTGGACACCTCGTCCAGCGGTATGCCGTCGAAGAGAGTCTCCATGTCTTCGGGGCTGGATATGGCCACGCCGCAGCGCCCCACTTCACCCTCGGAGCGCTCGTGGTCGGAATCGTACCCGTACAGGGTCGGGAAATCGAACGCGACGGAGAGCCCGGTCTGGCCGTGTTCGAGCAGGTACTTGTATCTCTTGTTGGTGTCTGTGGCAGTACCGAAACCCGCGAACTGCCGCATCGTCCAGAGTCTGCCCCTGTACATGTCGGGGTGAACGCCGCGGGTATACGGGTACTCGCCGGGAAAGCCCAGGTCTCTGAGGTAATCGAAGCCTTCGAGGTCAGCCGGCGTGTTGAGAACATCAACCGGCTCGGACGAGGTGGTGGTGAACGCGACCTCGTCGCGGCTGTTGCACGAATTGAGTGCCTTCTCGTACTTCTCCCGCTCCCGGCTGATTTTCTCGGGGTCGTTTTCCACGTTTCGCCTCCCGGTCTTGCTGTTGCCTAACTCTTGCTCTGCTTACGTTTCCTGAGATTGTCCAGCACCTTGCACGCCGCCGCCTGCGGGGTGAGCTTGCCGCCAAGGACCTTCTCTCCCAGCTTGCGCAGCGCATCTGTGCCGGCACCAGACTCGGCTTCCCGCTCGAGATGCGAGACAACGAGGTCCTGAATCTTCTTCACGGCGGCGGTGAGCCGTTTGCCGTGCAGCCGGCCTTCCTGCTCGAGGTACGCCCTGTGCTGCTGGATGGCTTCGCCCAGGTCTTCAATACCTGTGCCCTTGGTGGCGGATGTCTCGACAACGAGAGGCCGCCAGGTTCCCTCGTCAAAGGTCTTCAGTTCGAGCATGCTTAGCACATCGGCCGAGAGCCTCTGGGCTCCGTCGCGGTCGCACTTGTTGATGACAAAGATGTCGGCAATCTCCATGAGGCCGGCCTTAAGCGTCTGAACCGCGTCGCCCGCCTCCGGCGACAGCACCACGAGTGTTGTGTAGGCCACGCTGGCTATCGCCACTTCGGACTGCCCGACACCGACCGTCTCGGTAATTACGACATCTTTCCCGGAAGCGTCGAGAATGTCGGCGGCATCGCCGGCGGCGGCGCACAAGCCGCCCATGCTTCCGCGTGTGGCCATGGAGCGAATAAACACGCCCGGGTCAAGCCCAATGTGCTGCATGCGAATCCGGTCACCGAGGAGCGCGCCGCCCGTAAACGGTGAGGTCGGGTCGATGGCAATAATGCCGACAGTGAGCCCCTTCTCGCGCAGCTTGAGTGCGAGAGAGTCTACCAGCGTTGATTTCCCGCTGCCCGACGGCCCTGTCACCCCGATACGGTAGGCACTTCCTGTGCGCCGGTAGATGCTTTCCATCTCCTTGAGCACGCCTTCCGGGTTATTTTCGACTGCAGTTATCATCTTGGCGACGGCGCGCCTGTCGCCGGAGAAAATCTGTTCGGCAAGCTTCGTCATAGTCTTTCTACATTCTTTCATACAGGTGGCCGCAGCCCGCCTATCTATTCAGCTCAGTCAGAAAATGCCTTGCAATCACGAGGCGCTGGATTTCGGAGGTGCCCTCGTAAATCTCCGTGACCTTGGCGTCGCGGAAATAGCGCTCGACCGGGAACTCCTTGGTATAGCCCACGCCGCCGTGAATCTGCACCGCCTCGGTCGCGCAGTAGTTTGCAGTCTCCGAGGCGAATAGCTTTGCCATGGATGCCTCGACACAGTGAGGTCTGCCCTGGTCCTTGAGCTTCGCAGCGTCGTAGACCAGCAGGCGCGCGGCTGCCACGCGGGTCGCCATATTGGCGATTTTGACCTTTATTCCCTGGAACTCGCCGATGAATTTCCCGAACTGTTTTCGCTCCTGTGAGTACTTGACTGCCGCTTCAAATGCCGCCTGCGCGATTCCGAGCGCCTGGGCCGCAATACCTATGCGCCCGCCGTCAAGACCTATCATCATGACCTTGAACCCGCCGTTGACCTCGCCGAGCACGTTCTCGACAGGAACCTTCATGTCCTCGAAAATAAGCTGGCATGTGCCGGATGCCCGGATGCCCATCTTCTTCTCCTGCTTGCCCACGGAGAAGCCTTCGAACCCGGGCTCGATTATGAAAGCGGTGATACCATCCTTGGGCTTGCCTTCCTTGCTTGTCCTTGCGAAGGCAATCATGCATTTCGACTGGGCGCCGGTGCTAATCCAGGATTTCTGTCCGTTCAGGATGTAGTAGTTACCATCTCGCATGGCTGAAGCCTGGATGCTGGCGGCATCTGAGCCTGTGTCCGGCTCGGTGATGACGTATGCGCCGATGTACTCACCGGTCGCCAGCTTCGGCAGGTACTTGGCCTTCTGCTGGTCAGTGCCGAACATGACAATAAGGCGGCAGACGAGAGAGCTGTGAACAGACAGTGCCACGGCGGTCGAGGCGCAAACCCTGCTTACCTGCTCGACCACCATCGCGAGCACGAAATCGCCGAGTTCGCTGCCGCCGTATGCTTCAGGCACAAGTATGCCCATGAAACCGAGTTCTCCAAGCTCGGTGTAGTTCTCCGAGGGAAACTCCTCTCTCTTGTCATACTCGACAGCCCTGTCAGTTAGCTTGGTTTCGGCAAACTCGCGTGCCGTGTCTCTGATAAGCTTTTCTTCTTCAGTCAGTTCGAACATGGTGCATTCCTCCCGGGTTTTTAGCAAGACGCCAATATTACCGCCACTGTGGTGTGACATCAACCCCTAAATCCATGGGGCTCTACCAGTGATGTACTCCAACGCGCATGGCGGCAGATGATGCGCGACTGGGTGCCGAACACCTTCTCCACAAATCAGGCTGTCACGGGTGGTCAATTGAAGTTGAGATTCACAGAAACATTCTTTGCCGTCGGCTGAAAAGAAACAACAACTACACCCTGTACTCCGTTGACCTGCTCATCTGTGACGACAGCTCCCTCAACAGACACGGAGTCGTAGGTTTTTCCGGCGAGGTCAACCACAAGTTTCGCGTCAGCGCCGACCCGTGCGCGCAACTGGAGCTGCAACTGCGAGCCATTCCATGTGGTGGAAGAGAGGACACACCATTCGCCGCCAAGGAAGAAGGGATGGCCGAGGCGCCTCACAAAGGACAAGAGTCTCGGCTCGTTGGCCGCAAGCGAAATGTTCACAGTCAGTTTGCCTGCCGACGGCGTTACATCCAGGAGCTTGGTCAGGGTGCTGATGTCAAAAACGGCGTAGTCGGGTGTCGGCGCACAGCCGTTTGACTCGAGGTCGAACTCAATATCACTGCTGCAGGCCACGCTGCTGAACAGGAACTTGTAGTTCGTTCCTGAGCAGAACACATCGGACGGAACGGTGTCGTGCCCGATGTCGAAGTAGTCATACAGATTGGCGAAGAACTTCGGCATAATCGTTGTGTCTTCAATAAACAGTTTGGGGAACCAGAATACAATGTCGTCTTTGTAGCCAATAGTTGCAGTGGATGGGTCAGAATCGAGTTTTGCCAGAACTGTATATCCTTCTGCGGTGTAGTCGAATTTCGGGATGTAGAACGTATTCCACGTATCAGCCTGTATGCTTTCAAGTCCGTCAACAAGCCCGCTCGCATCACCTGATTCGAATGTCCATGCGCCTATTGTCAGCAAGTTGGACACGAGGGTGACATCACTTGATATGCCAAGCAGGTCCTTGAGAATGGAGAAGTCTTGGTTGCCGAACTCGTCGAACATACCTGTCTTGCCGAGCAAAACAAGACCGCCACCCTGTTGTCTGAACTGGGCAAGTGCATCCTTCAGTTGCGTGCTCACCCTGAAGGTGTCAAGCAGTGCGACTGCGTTGTACTGGTTCAGGACTCCGGGATTTGCCATAATGTCGTTATCTGTCAGGATGTCGAAGTGCAGCCCGCGGGAGGAAAGTGACATAGCACCATAAAGGAGGTCTATCCCTTTCGGCACGACATCAACACTATCCACCGGCACAAGCTCATGATAGTCAATCATGGAAAGGCCGGGTGAATCGATGATGGCGATTTTCGGCTTTGGCGCGGTCTGCCGCGGCAGGGACTGCACAAGGTAGGCGCTTCTTGCAATTTCGGCAAGTTCTACAGGGTCGTACTCAGCCTGCAGCCAGTCCTGACCGACCACCATATCTGGCACCCCCGTCGCCCAGGTGACTCCACATCCAAGTGACGCGAAGAAATACGCCCAGGCGTGGTAGTTCCACAATTCCGTAATCAACTGACGGGTATCATCGCCCTGCAGGTCCCAGTTCTCCAGTTGCACGAAGGCCGCCTTGCCGCGGGAATGAAAATACCGGACGAAAAGATGCAGAATGGATGAGAAATTCTTATCTTCCCACGATGTGTTCGTTATTCCCGGGCAGACATACACACCATCTATGTCGGGGCTGGATGCGTAATTGTAATAATCAACAGGAAGTGAGTATGCAGCCGCATCACCAAAGCCGCAGATGAACGGTGTGCCGCCCGGGTCGGCAAGCAGGATGTGCTGGGGGTCGAGGCTCTTTATCAGCCGCGCGGCGTGGTCACGTTCCTTCTTCTTTTCCTCGAGACGGAACTGCTGCCAGTCAAGGAACTTCCTCCTCGTATCGCCCGGGCTGTTTGAGAATGTGTAGAGCTGCAGCAGGTCTGACTGCTTCGGCTCCGGCGGGGGTGCCTGAGCGTCTTCGAATGTTACCGCCGGCTCACCCCACGCGGTTCTAAGCGCATTCACATCGCTGTTGTAACGACTGCGCAACCATTCCCTGAATCTGCCGAGTGCGAAGTCGGAGTAATCGTACATCTTGACCGTGGCGTAGTTCGAGCTCCCATCGCTTGAGCCGGGGTAGTTGTTCTCCCCGCTTATCCCGTGTGCAAGCAGCCAGCCGAGCAGCGCGGGATGGTCCCTGTATCTTTTCACCATGAATGTGAGCATCGCATCGCGGTATTCCCACCAGGTTGGGTTGCAGAAGCAGGGTACCCTGTCCATCAAATTCGTCGGGTGCTGCTCGCCATCCTGGTTGCGCATAGTCAGCTCTGTCAGTTCGGGGTCGAGGTGCCACCACCACGTGGCGTGGAAGTAACTGAAGAACGGCATGAGGTAGACGCCTTTGCCCTGCGCGTAGTCGAAAATCTCATCAAGGACTGTCCAGTCAATCCGGCTTGCCGCCTCCTGTGGTGTCGCAGGCTTTGCAATATCTGCATCCATAGACTGCCAGAACATCATGAACGCGACGAAGGTGAAACCGTATTCCTGGGCGAGGTCTATGTATTTCTTGATGTGCGCCACATTGTCGTAACCCGTGTGGTAAGGGCATCTGTAGCTGAAAAACCCGAGCATGGGCACTTGCTTGCCTTCAATAACGAGGTGTGGGGTGCCATCAATATTCCTTATCGCCGATTTGGGTGGCGGCGGGATGACCTTATCCTCGGTATCTGTACAGGATGTGCACGAGACAGCCACTATGCACAAAAACACAAACAGGACAAACGCTCTGACCCGCATCATCCGACCCCTTTCTTTCAACAACAGAATCAAGCGGACTCACACTTCACTATTCTATAGAGAACGCGGCGGTTTCAAGAAAATTCAATGGATTCCCGGCAGTCCCGAGACAGTCGAGCGTGATTGTCGTGTGCGGCGGATTTGCCTTGCAAGTGGGTCCAGGTGTGGTATCATGTCAGCCTGCATGGCTGACAATTATCGGCAAATACAAGGGGGTTGTGTAAAGCTCGCTTAACACGTTGCCCCCGGCAGCCGAGGGGGCTGGAATGTGTAGCGTAACACGTGTACTCATCGGAAGTTACGCCGAGCCGAATTGTCAGCCTTTTGGTATGGTATTTGCGCAACAAAGACTCCTGAACTGATTCGACTTCTGGGGGAGTTGAATATGCCGCGGTTGATTATCAGAGAAATGGGTCGCGAGCGTGTGGTTGAGATTGACCTGGACAAAGTCACTATCGGGCGTTCCAAAGCCAACGTGGTGCCAATTAACGACGCCAAGGCATCGCGCGCGCACTGCGCGATACAGAAGACGGAGCAGGGGTGGTTCGTGGTGGACCTCGGCTCGAGCAACGGGACGCTTCTAAATGGGAAGATGGTTAAGAAAGATCTTCTTGCGCTTGGTGACGTGATTGCGATTGGCGGTACAGAGATACACTTTGAGCGGGTGATTGAGGAGAAGCCGGCCACGAAGCCCATGGAAGAGTCGGCATACGTCGCAGAGGTGGTCGAGGAGCCGGAGACACCGCCGCCGGCGCCGCCGCAACGACCGGCAGCTCCGGGGAAGCTCGATTCGGTGCATGCTGGTATTGGCGGAGCGAGATACTCGCTGCGGATAGTCAAGGGCCCCAACCTTGGCTCGACCTATCCGCTCGGCAGAGACGTGTTTACGATGGGCAGGAAAGGTAACAACACTCTTCCTCTCGATGACGAGCGGGTCTCGGGCAATCACGCCCAGATTTCGCGGGAGGGGAGCCTGTGGGTCCTGACTGACCTGGGTTCCACCAACGGCACAATTGTCGCAGGGCGCAGGGTAAGGCGCGAGATACTCGAACACGGGGCAGCCTTCACTGTCGGGAGCTGCACTTTCCAATTCGTGGATGTCGAGCAGCACCGGCCTGCCGAAGGCCCGTCGGTGCAATCACTCGAGTTCGCCGAGCCGCGGGGTCTTCCCTCAGATGCGGACTTCGCGCGCATTGACGTGCACAGAGTAATGCGCAAGAGAGGCTCCAATGCGCTGCTCACCTTCCTGTATGCAGTCGCGGTGATATTCCTTGTTGTGGGCGGCGTTTACTTCGCGTTCCAGGTTCTCGGCGGGCTGCTTGGCCGCAGGTCTACTGCAGCCCCCGAGAAGAGCCTTATCACGAGGAACTGGTCATTCGAAGAAGACAGACCGGACTCAGGCATGCTGACCGGCTGGACTGCTCCGGGGCAGGGGTGGTCAATAGATGAGAAAAATGCGAAGACGGGGAAGCAATCACTGAAGCTGGACTGCTCTGTGAACGACGAGCCCGACCAGATGCTCAAGGTTGACCTCGACCCGATTACAGTAACACCTGAGATGCAGTACGAGGTTAGGATACAGGTGAGAACCAACCAGGCCCGCAAGGCTGGCGTGCGGGTTGTATGGAGCGACCCGGTGAATTCCTATTTCGTGCAGGAATCGTATTCTGAGCTGCGCGGTGGAGAAGGCGGGAGCTGGAAGGCGCTTCGGTGGACATTTGTGCCACCCGAGAAAGCTACGAGGATGGAGCTTTCACTGTGCGCCTTCGGCAATATCGGCACCGCGTCGTTTGACGATGCCGAGCTTTATGAGAAGGAGCTCGAACCGGAAGCGCGCGAGTCCCAGACCGTAGCTCTCGGGGCGGAGATGGAGGTGACAGTTGACCCGCGGGGAACCTGGAATCTCTCGCGCCTCGGGGCGCTCTCACTGTGGGATGCGCAGGTCTTCTTGAGCGACAGTGATGGCAGGCTCGATGCCTTCTCGCGACAGGCTCTCTCGAGTATCCAGAGGCGGGCGGCTGTCTCCGGTGATTCGATGCTCTATCTCGGGCACATCTACGAGCCGCATGGTGCGACATGGATCCCCGTTACTCAAGAAATCTACATCCGGGAAGACTGCGTTTCGGTCAGGTACAAGCTTTCAGGCAGTTTCAAGGGTGAAGGGAAGCTCGGTATCACGTTCAGCGCAAGGCCTGAAATCCTCTCAGCATCACAGGTGGAAGTATCCAGCACGGGGGGAGTGGAATTCTTCAAAGGTGACTTCGAGGTCCAGGATGCCAAAGAGATGGTCTGGGGCTCCGGCCAGAACCGTATCTCGTTGTCCTTCCCCGAAGGTTCGGCAGATATCGCGGCCAAGCGCACCAAGCACGGAGTCCGGGTAGTGCTGTCCAGGCCAATCGGGCTGGGCAAGGTGGCTGAGTTCGCAATTGAGTTCTCCGAGATATCACGCCGGCAGCAGGATAAGCTCAGGGAGCTGTTCGATACACTGGAATCGCTGCGCGAGCAGGGAGAATTGCAGAAGGCGAAGGAGATGGCAGAGCGCTATCGCCTCAGCGGTGTTGAGCAGGAGAGCGCAAAGAAGAGGCTTGACAGGGTGATAAAGGAGATAGAAGAAGAAGGCGACGTCCTTGTCAAGGAGGCGCAGTACATCTTCGAGGACTTCAAGAAGACTCACCACCCGGAGTTCTTGAACAACCTTGCCATCGTGGTTGAGCGCATTGGTAAGGCCTTTCCAGGGGGCAACAGGGACCACGCGGCAATGACGATGCTCGCAGCGGCGCGGCGGGAACTGGCGATTCAGAAGGACCGCCAGTTGGAGGACAAAGCGAGAAAAATGCTGCTCAAGGGCGACAGCTATCGGGAGCTCGGCATGCTCGGGCTTTCCGCAGTCTACTACGAATATGTCAGGGACAACTTCCCGGCAACGGAATGGGAAAAGGACGCAAGAGCCAAGCTGGAACAGTTGGAAGCGCAGATTCGACACGAGGGCCGGTGGTAGAAGCACCGCCGGGCCCCGCGTGGCTACAGGGAAGGAGAACAGGTTTGGGCAGTGTTGCAGTCGGAGTTGACTTCGGCAGCCAGTATGTGAAGTTTGCCAGGCTTCGCAGGAGGGGCCAGAACGTGGAGGTGGAGCGGCTGGTCAAGATACCGCGCGCCACGTCGGACACGGCCGAGCAGATTGCCTCCGGTTTGAGGCAGGCAGGTCTGCGTGCGTCCGGTGGCGTGATGGGCGTTTCCGGCCGCGGGGCGATTATCCGCTACACCATGGTGCCGCCCGTGCCCGCACACCGCCTCAAGATGATAATGGACTACGAGATTGGCGAGCTGGCTGGCAAGAGCAGCGAGGCTGTTTCAAGTGACTACAAGATTCTGAGCATTCCCCGTGAGGTATCGCAGGACTTTACCGTCATGGTGGCGATGTCGAAGGACGAATACGTCCGGGGAGCGATGTTCGAGCTCGGTTCGGCCGGGGTGCGGATAGCGCATATCCTCCCCACGCCCATTGCGCTCTACAATACCTTCCTCGGGCTGGGCATCTACGAAGAGGGCAAGACATATCTCGTGGCCGACATAGGCGCCACCAACATCGATGTGGCAATTGTGAACGACAGAGACCTTTTCTTCGCCAGGTCAATCGGCCGGGGCGCCGATGACTTCACGGAAGTCCTGAGCGAGACACTTGCCGTCGGTTTCCCCGAGGCGGAGAGGGTCAAGCTCACGGAGGGGGTTATCGCGAGGAGCGGGTGGCGCTCCGAACGTGAGAAGCAGATATCAGACGCGCTGACCGGGGCTGCGGACAGGCTGCACGCTACTCTGAACTCGTCGGTGGGTTTCGCCGGCCGGCAGCTCAAGCTCAAGAGAATCAAGATTGACAAAGTGGTGCTTCTGGGCGGGGGCAGCAACCTGCCGGGCCTGGCCGAACATCTTGCGCGGTCGTTTGATGTCGAGGCCGTCGCACCCGACCTGCACTCGCTTCTGGGCGTGGCCGGGGGAACCGCCGGGAGACTGCACCTTGTGGAGGCGCTGCCACCCGGTGATGTCTCGGGCTCGTCTGCGGGTATGCGCGAGTTCGGCACAGCGATTGGACTTGCCCTGTCGCAGATTGACCCATCCTGTTACGCCATGGACCTTGTGCCGGCCGAGGAGAAGAAAAAGCGGTTCTTCAGGGAGCGCACAGTCTTCCTGTACGCGGCGGGCGCCGTGTTGCTGATATTCCTGGTCGTGCGGCTTGCGGCTGCGTGGAGGGAGCGCGGTGTGGCCGTGTCCAGGCAGGAGAAGGTGGCGGCGCGGCTCGACGAGGCGCAGCAGAGGCTGTTTGCACTGCGAGAGATTACCAAGGAAAACGCCAGGATGACCTCCGCCATCGGGCGTCTGACCAAAATCACCGAGCAGGGCAACTTCATGGCCCAGCTTCTGTTTCTTACCCGAAGGCAGGATGTTACGCCCGGCGAAATCGAGATTACAGACATGGAGCTTCGAGATACCTCGGCTGTCGAGGAGGGGCGTGTGGGGCCCATCGGTGTCTTGATACGGGGTAAGGTAAGCAGCCAGACGGGCGACCAGCACGACATTGTGAGCCAGTTCAAGGACCAACTGCTGAAGACCGAGCTGGTGAAATCGGCGGGAATAGACCCGAGCCGCACAGGCGACGTCAGGGGCGAGTTCAGGTTTGAGATAGCTGTCTACGCGGGGAGAGCAAAATGAAGGTGGCACTGAAGATCGACGAGACCAAGAAGTTCCTGCTGACCGTGGGAATCGCGCTCGGGATTCTCCTTCTGATGCTGGGATATGACTCCTCGGTACGCCAGGAAGCGGCTGAGGCAAGGGAAGACAATCAGTCCAAGATAGAAGAGCTTGAAGACACCATAGACAAGTTCAGCGGTCTCGAGGGCAGCGCCAGAAAGAAGAATGAGGTTTTCAAGAAGGAATCCTTCCCAGGCATCAACGTGAAGCTCGAGTTCCCCGATACCCTGTCACAACCACCTGAGGGTGTGGACCCGGCCTTTCATCTCGGGCAGGAGCTCAAGAATATCCAGGGCCGCGCGAAGAACGAGGCCCGCCGCAAGAACATCACCATACCGGAAACCAACTGGGACATTCGTGACAAGATTAAGAAAAACAACACGAAGCAGGAAGTCAATGAGCTGCGTCTTCGCCTTGCGGCGACGTCCGCCCTGGTCAACAAGTGCATTGAGAGCAAGGTGCGGCGCATTCGAAAGCTGCAGCACAAGGAAGTCACTATTGAGGTTGTTGAAGGGACTACGACAGTCGTGCGGCGTCTGCCGTTTCTTGTCGAGATTGAAGGGGATTTGTACTCGCTGGCGAGCGTGATGCTGTCGTTCCACAAGGAAGGCGATTTCCTCGAGATGCAGGACTGCGAAATCAACGACTTACCGGGTCAGGACATTCTCCTGGCCAAGCTTCGCCTGGCCGCCTTGAGGGTGCTTGACCGTTCACAGCTCAAGGACGAGGGAAGAGAACTGCCTCCGGTACGAAAAGAAGGTGGCGGCAGGACCCCTCCGCGCCGGCGTCCGGGAAGGCGCAGGTACTGAACCGGCTGGATATCGAAAGGACTGGTGAATGGGATATCTGAACAAGGAAAAAGTGGTTATCCTGGTGGCGGTCGTAATAGCGCTCTACGGCCTTACCACCGCGTTCTCGGGAGAAGGGGTCTCCGGTACAGTGCCGGATATTCCGCTTGAGACTGAGGGAGTTGTGCCGCCCATGCCTGCTGCAAAGGTGACGTTCCTCGAAAAGACGTTCGACTTCTACTGGGGGACGGGAATGCCCGACCCGGTGCGCAACCCCTGGACACCGCCAGAGCAGACCAGCAAGCCGACCGAAGATGTGTTTCCCCTGGAGGAGCCCAATCTCAGGGCTGTGGCAAAGGTCGTGCCGGTTCCCCCGTTCGCGCCGCGCCAGAGCCTCAGACCCGTGCTGCGGCAGTTGAAGCCGCCCGCTTCAATCGAAGAGGCGCAGCCCGGCGAAGGAACGCAAGAGGGAGCGGATGAAGGTACAGAAGGGGATAGCGAATAAGACCCGTGTGCAGGAATAGACAGGAGACAGGTTCCGTGAACAGACTGATACTCAGCATCGTTGCAGTGACGGCGGTTCTCTTGGCCGCGCCCGTGCTCATGGCGCAGGAGAAAGAGGATGAGCCGGAGATTCGGGAGTACGACGAGATTCTCGTCAAGGATGCCATGCAGCCTCTCATCGGTACAGTCGTGCGGATTACCGAAACTCACTACTACATCAGGACGCTTACTCAGCCTGATGTGGAAATACCTATCCCGAAGGAAATTGTCGTCGATTTCAAGGCGAGAACCACGCCTCTTATGGCGTTCAACATCAAGCGCAGCAGGGTTCAGGTCGGCGATTTCAAGGCATGCTACGAGCTGGCGAAGTGGTCGCTCCAGTTCCCCAAGCTGCATGAAAATACGAAAGAGGTGCTGCGAGACGCCGTCAAGATAGACGCCAAGTTTCTTGACGCTTACCTGCTGCTTTCAGACCTGCTGGGTGAGGAGTACCGCAAGACTGTTACGCCGACCGAGAAGCAGCTCAACGACGAGATCGAACTGTACCGCCACGCTATCGGCAGTGGTGTGAACGACCCGCGGATTTACTACCGTCTCGGGCTTGCGGTGCGCAAGACAGGCCTGCTGCGTGGTGCGATTCCGATTTTAAGAAAGGCTCTCGAGACGAGCGCGTCCGCCGGCGTCCCGGAAATAGGCACGTGGTCGCGCCACGAGATTGGCGAGATGCTTCTTGAGCTGGGGCAGCCGGAGGAAGCGCTCAAGGAGTTTGAGGCTGTGCTCGCCTCCTCGCCGGACGATTTCCGCTCCCTGCTTGGCAAGGGCGAGGCGAAGGTCGTGCTGGGCGAGCTCGATGAGGCGGAGGCCGCGCTCGCCCAGGCCGCTACTATTGACCCCTATTACCCGAAGCCGTTTGCGCTGCTGGGCTCGATTGCGTATTTGAAGGGCGAACTCCAGGATGCGCAGGTATGGCTGGGCCGGGCACAGGCGGTCGGGCTGCCTGACGCGGCTGTGCTGACCACGCTCGGGCTTGTGCATGCACGCATGGGCAAGTTCACTTCAGCGGCCACTGAGCTTGCGCAGGCGCTGACTGTTGACCCCGGGAACTGGCGGGCCGAGGTGGCGCGCGGGTATCTTGCCGAGAACGAGAACAAGGGTGAAGATGCGATAAGCGCCTACATGAGGGCTATCGAGATTGAGCCGGCATCGGGAGTCGCCTACTTCAAGCTTGCGGGCGCTTACTACGCTGCCGACGACAAGGACTCGGCGAGCAGGGAACTCACCCGCGCGCTGAAGAACGGGTACAGGCCCGTGGAAGTATTCAAGTTCCTCGGGCGCATAGAGTACGAGCTTGGGAACTACGATGTAGCCGCCAGGAACCTGCGCTACTCCATTGCGGCGGATGACAAGGATGCGGACGCCCACTATCTGCTGGCAATGAGCTGCGTGAAGCTGAAGCTGGACTTCCTCGCCCGCAGGCACCTGGAGAGGGCTGTGGAACTGAATTCGGCTCACGTCGAGGCGCTCGACGCGCTGGGCTATCTGGCCTATACATCCGGCGACCTCGCGGGTGCCATGGCCCGGTTCATGAGCGTCCTGGTCGTTGACCCTGACGACGCATACGCCGGGGATGCTATCACAAAGATCAATCAGATACTCTACTGGGACCTCTGGGAGGACAGCTTCACGCGCTCCGACTCCGACGATGTCTCGAACGACTGGACGGAGGAGAATGACGGCACCTGCGGAATTGAGATGAAAATCGAGTCCAACGCGGCACGCTTCTCAGGCACGCAGCGCGAGGGAGGCAAGAGACCTTTCCTTCGTCGCACGGAGTCCGGCAGTGCCTTCAAGCGCATTGAAGCGGTTCTCAACGGGCTGGATGCTGCGGGGGCGCGGTTCGGCCTGAGAATTGAGAAGCGGGGCAGCAAGGGAGAAATCCAGGGCGCCGTCATCCTGATAAAGGACGTGGATGGCTCGCTCGCCTACAACTTCACGGAGAAGAGGGGCAAATGGAAGTCAGTTGATATGCCCATAGCAATAGGGCGTTTCCCGCTTGACACGGAGAGCCACACGTTGGGAATCGGCCTGGACTACAAGACGGGGAACATCGAGCTTATCCTTGACGGTGTGCGCAAAGCGCTATTCTCGTGCGCGCCCCTGGCGCGTGTGAAAGAGCTCGTTGTCGGCGTGTATGGCCAGGCGGAGGCGGGAATAGGATGGACGCTGGTCGTGGAGAAGGTGCGCGTGTTCAGACAGAGACCGGGCGTCAAGAAGAGCGGGTCCGGCTTTTAGGAGAGGAAGGAATTATGCGGCGCGGCGGCTTCACCCTTGTCGAGATGCTGGTTGTGGTGGCGATTCTCAGCCTGCTCATGGGGCTTCTCCTGCCTTCACTTATAAAAGTAAGCTCCAGGGCCAAGGAGACGGAGACGGACACGCTCATAAAGCAACTGATGATGGCGCTTCAGGAATACGAGCACGACTACGGCGATTACCCGCCCACCTCGCTGAAGGATGAGGGATTCTACTCCAACAAGGTCAACGACGGCATCGAATCGCTCGTCGTGCACCTGTCGAGCAAGGCCAAGGGGCCGCCGTACGTCGAGCTGGAGGAGAAGTATTACAGCAATCTCGACAAGGACAATATCCCTGCGAGCTATCCGCTCAACTGGTTCTTCGGGGACAGGCAGGCCCGCGAGATTGTTGATTCCTGGGGCAACCCGCTTGTCTACTTCCACAACCGCGACTACAAGAAGCCCAAGAGCTACATGTGCACCTACAGGGGGCTGGGCCGCAAGAACCTCTCCGGCTTCAAGCCGGGCAAGTCGAAAAAGACGGCCACCTATCACAGTTGGTCGCGCTATCAGATATGGTCGATAGGGCCCGACGGCAAGAATGAGAACGGTGAAGGCGACGATATCGGCTCGTGGGGAAAGCAGTGAAAAAGGGTAATCAGCAACCAGTAACCAGCAACCAGTATCCAGGGAGGAAAAGGATGAAAATTTCATCCGGTTTTGTCCCTGGTTACTCGCTACTGGATACTGGTTACAGGCTTCAGGCCGGTTTCACTCTCTTCGAGCTGCTGGTGGTCATCTCTATCGTCTCCTTGCTTCTGGGCCTTGGCGTGACAGTGCTTTCAAGACTCTCGTGCGAGTGGGGGTTCGAGGCGAACATACTGCGTACGCAGGCTGTAATCCGCGCCGCCCGCAACTTCTCCCTCACAAACGAGGCATCTTCCGAGGTGCACGTAATCCCTCGTGAAAACACGATATTCGGCCTTGGACAGAAGACGGTCGCGCAGTGGCATTTCGAGGAGATTATCGGTGACGAGGTCGTGGGCGCCTTCGGGATGAGGGGCAAGGTCACCAATGCCTATCTTGTGCAGGGGAAGACAGGCAACGGGCTGGAGTTCGGCACCGGCCAGGGGCTTGATGTCAGGGACTCTTACGTGGATTGCGGGAACCTGCCAGCCTTCACGCCGCCAGGCGGCCTCGTGCTCGAGGCATGGATATTCCCCGGAGACTTCCGCGGTGACGTGTACAAGGAGCTTATGGGAAAGCTCCAGAAGGATGACGACGACGATGACGAGGAATCTGCTCCCGATGAGGAGGAGCTTGAAGAGCAGGCCAGGCGCCGGGCGCTAAACGAGATAACCTTCAAGCAGAAATACGACAAGGAAGAGCGATTCGCAATTGTGTTCAAGGAAGGTTCCTATTTCCTGAAGCTTACGGAAAACTACGCCCTCGAGTTCGGTTTCGCAGAGCCGAAGAGCTACTATCCGCTTCGCACGCTCGACAATGTGGTGACCCCGAACATGTGGAACCATATCGTGCTGCACTACAGCGCATCGATTGACTATCCGCCGGACAAGGCAAGGCTGTATGTAAACAATGTCCCGCTGACTATTTTCTTCGTTGATGCTCGTCACTCGCTTGCCAGGCTCGAACCCATCGCCAGCATGCCGCCTGAGGATGCGAGAGGCATGCTGCCGGAGCACCTTGTCGAGACCGACATGAGCCTGTTCATAAGCGACAGCGAGGAGAGCTTCTACGGTATCATTGACGACGTGCGTATCGGTGCCATTGTGGACCCCGAGGTTGAGAAGCTGGATTCCGCATCTCTTATGGGATATCCGCAGACGATTTACTTCGACTCGCAGGGCAGGCTGGACCCGGAGCGCCACGAAGGGGATGTAGTAATCAGGCTGACTGAGAACCCGGACTACGAAGCGCCGGAGCCGGAGGAGGAAGAAATCGAGTACGTGAGCCGCTCCGGCGGGGCATCCGCGCCCATATCCTCGGAAGAGGCGCTTAAGGAAATTGAGAAGAAGCAGTCCGGTCCGCCCGAGAAGTACAAGCACGCGATTATCACCATCAACAGGTACGGCAAGATGAAGCTAAGACAGGTTGAGGAAGAAGAAAAGGAAGAAGAATAATGAAGACAGGTATGACACGGGATAGGGAGAAGGGGGTTGCCCTGCTCATGGTGGTTGTGGTTATCGCGGCGCTCATGATAATCGCAGTGCCGTTCATGGCCTCAATGCGCCTTGCCGAGAAGTCGTCCAAGAACTTCATGGACAAGAAGCGTGCCGAATGGGCTGCGCGCGGCGCGCTCAACCATGCCATTGTTAGTCTCTATGCCACCCACGACGACAACGAACGCTACAACCTGCTCAACGGCGGGGGTGCCTCCGGCTCAACCTTCTCCGGGTTCGACAGCCCCGATTTCGACGATTACGACGAGCTTCTCGTGCCGCCGCTGCCGCTGGACGTTTCCCTATCAGACGGGACAAGCAAGTCTTTTAACGACCCCAGGGGCGAGATGTGGTCCGTCGAGGCCCAGGACGAGCAGGGCAAGGTCAACATCAATTCCGCCACGCCCTGGCTGATTGCCAACCTGCTGGGAGTTACCGAGCTGTCCGCCTCCATTAAGGTTGATGAGACGATTATTCCCGTCGAAGACCCGTCAATATTCTACTCCGACGGCGACCCCGACACGATTGACGGCTACGTGCGTGTAGACACCGAGTATATCGCCTACCGCGGTATTTCCGAAGGAGCGCTCACCGGCTGCCTGCGGGGCATCTTCCTCGTGGCTGACGAGCATAAGCGCGGGGCGCTGGTCTATGACGGTCGGGCCTTCAAGGTATCGGAGCACCGCTCACACGACGCGAACAGGCAGTTGAGGCTCTTTTCCACGCCCGAGTCCATTCGCGAGATATCGAGCTGGACCAAGTTCGACGCTGTCGCCGAGGCGC
This sequence comes from bacterium, assembly GCA_030669415.1. Taxonomy (GTDB): domain Bacteria; phylum Planctomycetota; class SKW154; order SKW154; family DAOVDS01; genus DAOVDS01. The sequence continues at coordinate 17,711 of DAOVDS010000002.1, read as the reverse complement.
TGCTTTACCGCCAGCTTTACATCGACAAGCTCAAGGACCTCGGCGTCGATGAGCAGGACATAGAAGATGCCAAGATAGACCCCGGCAGGCTTATCGAGCCGGAGAAGCCCGACTACACCCCCGACCAGAAGGATGTCAATAAGAAACTGGCGGAATACGGATATGACACAGAGAAACTCCGTGGACTGCTGGGTGACAGCGTTGTTGACCGGATTGGGCGCAGAATTCCGTCGAGCATGCCGGAGAACTCGCGCAGAAGGCAGTGGTTCGAGCAGATGACCCAGGCCTTCAACGAGTACATCGAGGAGATTGAGGCGGAAGAGCAGGCGAAGACGGACAGGCTCAAGAAGTTCCTGCCACAGGCGTTCAGGAACATTAAGACCCTCAAGGAGGTCCTGTTCCTTGAGACTTTCGGCGCAATAGACTATAAGAGAATCAAGGGTTTCATAACCACCTACTCCTGGCGCTCGAGGGACTGGTCCCGGGCTACCCGAATCCGGGACGATGTGCCCGAAATCACACGCGGCTACACAAACAGGCGCAGACTGCCCATCGCAGACACGCGCCACTTCAACAGAGGCACGCTGGTTCGCATCTCCAGCGCAAACAGCGTGGAGTATGCTGTCGTCGCGGGGCGTGACCGCTTCGGCAGGGTCGTCACCGACAGGGATATTGTCAACTCCTATGTCGCCGGAGAGGCCCGCGTGCAGGCGTGCCTGCGCCACCCCGTCAACATAAACTCCTGCAGCGACCGGGTGCTCAAGGCCCTGTTGGTGGGACTGCGACACGAGCCGTTCGAGTCGGACATACGATACATCATGCGCGGCAGGCAGCAGAGACAGAAGAGGGAACCCGACTGGATTACTGTCAAGGAAGCCGAGGAGCTGGTGAAGCTCATAAGGGAGAGCCCGCCGACTTGTCACGAAGACCTCAACGGCATCCTCGAGTCCGCCGCCGGAATGGATGTTATCTCCGACAGGGACAAGGTCGCCCTGCTCACCAACGCCATCAACCCGAACGACCCGTCGCTTGTGGCCTCGACCACGGGGTTCTGCTACAAGTCTTACAACATCTTCTCGCTGAAAGCCACGGGGATTATCAACTCGCCTGTCGGCACAGAGCTGGCCAGACACACCATACACCAGGTAGTCGAGATTGCCCCGCCGATGACTGTGGCCTGGACCATGGACAGCCAGCAGGATTTCTCGCCCGGGATTGTCAGGTGGCTGGATAGGAACAGCGGGCGTAAGAGCGTCCTGCAGTTCGACGACCGCGAGGCCAACCACCTCACGACTACGCCGAATTCCCTGAATGCGAACTGGGCGTTCCCATCGCACAGTCATGACCCGCAGGAGGGAGACTTCAAAATCGAGGCCGGCAGGCTCAACGACGGCAACAAGTACACCGAGCACTACGACCAGACAATTGACGGCCAGTCAACGCAGAACGGTATCCCGGTGCAGACGGCCAGTCAGTTCCCGATTATCCCGGAGCGGCGGGGCCGAAACCCGCAGTCAGTCGGCACGGGTTATTGCGCCTTCTGGTTCAAGCCGAGCTGGAGCGCCGGGGCTCACTACTTCCTGGACCACGCCAAGGGCGAGTACGAGAGCCGCGTGACCTTCTACTACGATGGAAGCGACCTCGTGCTCATGGTCTGCGACGCGGGACTTGACCAGATAGGCAATACCCTTCGGGCCCCGTACACGTTCGATGCGGATACCTGGTACCACGTCGCCTGTTCCTGGAAAGGCGTGCGCTACGGTGATTTGGCCATGTTTGTGGACGGCCGCTCGCTTGGCACCTATGAGAATGTCACGCGCCTCGTGGGCGACATAGATGACAAGGTCTACCAGATTACTGTCGAGAATGCCTCTGATTTGCCGCTGGGCCCGATAGATGCGTCGAGGGGGTGGTTCCCCGCGATAAAGGTCGATTCAGAGGCGATGAATGTTGTGGAAATAAACGGCAACACGCTCACGATATTGAGCCAGCTTGAGGCGGCTACAACCATACCCCCGCCGGCGGGCTGGACGCCTCAGCTCATACGGGCTTCCGTAAGAGGGACTGTTCCTACCTACCACAAGGACGGTGCCGTAGTGACAATCCTGGGGTATTCGAGCTTCCTGAAAGAAGACCTGCGTGTAGGCGGCGCACTTACAGTCTACGACCTGCCTTCACCTACGCCCCAAACGATAGTGAACAGGCCTCGAAACCCCGCTGACCCGGCCGGCACGTTCAACGGCGTTCTGGCCACTGATGTGGAAGTCCTGGTCGTCTCGACCGCGAACTTCCCACCCGAAGGCTTCATACTCATTGACCAGGAGAAAATATACTACAGCGGTTTCGCCGTCGATAAGTTCACCGGCTGCGTTCGCGGGATGGAGAATACCACGGCAGCCGACCACAGCAACGGGGCTTTCGTCAAGCTGATTTCCCTGAAAGTCACCAATACCACCGACTACAAGGACTCAGGCTACGTACAGCTTGACGATGAATGGATAAAGTACGAAAAGGCCAAGGATGCCAACTACAAGCAGCAGTACTTCATAATGCCTTACGGCTCCGGAGGCGGTGGTGGCCCCGTGACGCCCCCCGGCGGTGGTGGCCCGGGGATAGACCCGCGCCGTGGCGGCCGTGGCGGTCGCGGTGGTGACCCCATTCCACTCCCGCCGCGCGGTGGAAGCGGCCTCACACCAAGGCCAGTGCCCCGGCCGCGCCGGCCCGGCAGCATCCTCCTGCCCGACCCGCTCACGTCATTCGAGAGCACAATCACGCGTGGAATCGGAATCTTCCCCCAGCCTGTCCCGCCCGGGCCAATACCCTTGCCCATAAGCGACTCCTGCCGCGGTCAGGAAGGTACGGTCTCGAACTCCCACGCGGCGGGAACCAAGGTTATTCCCGTCTTCGATGTGCAGCGAGATTACAGCGGCGGCGGCGACATGGTGACAGTCATCGACGCCCAGCAGAAAAACCTGATGCAGGTCAACCACTCCAGCGGCAAGAAAGTTGCGCTCACCGATTTCGCCCCGAGGCAGTTCAACCAGAATGAGTGGGGCCGCCTCCTCAAGTGGCCCAGCGGCGAGCTGCCCACCGAGGTGCAGCCCATAACAATGATAGGTGGCTCGGCCCTGGGCGGCGCCGGGGTTATGGGTATGATTGACGAGATTACCGTCTCGGGCGATACAGTCCATTCGCCGTACGCAACCTACGGGTTTGTGGCGAATGTTGACCTCGGGCCTAACGACACTTCAATGGTCTTCGGCGTGCGCCAGTCGCACGGCGGAAACCAGCCGCCCGGCGGCAGCCCCGGCCCGTCAAGCGCCGGCGGGGTGCCTCAACTGCGCCAGTACGGGGGACTGATAAAGATAGATGATGAGATTATCGGGGTCGTTGATGTAGATTCCGGCAGCTCCACGTTCGGCAGGCTCAAGAGAGGCCTGCTCGGGAGCATTCCTGCCGCACACGCCGAGGGTGCGAGAATCTACATAATTCCCTACCCGAGGGCAGGCGTGTTCGACGGCGGCCTGACCGAAGAGACCATACCCTGCCGCAACCCGGGCCAAACACCGAGACAGGGCTACATCCAGGTTGCCCGGACTGACGGCTGCGGCGAGATTGTGCCGTACCGCTACAGCCGCAGAAGGGAGTTCAGGCGTTATGCGGACATCTACGGCCAGGGAGTGTTCCGCGGCGCCTTCGGCAGCCCCGTGACGGGTTTCTCTTCCAGCGACCTGGGCATCTTCATGCCTTTCCGCTATCACGACCTGTACGAGCCCAACAGGGATTCCCGCCAGGGCGTTTATTTCCTGGCAATCAACAACTTCAACTACGCATACTTCAGGGGAATAACCTGGGACGCCACAGTCCCCCAGGGCACCCTGACCAAGGTTCAGGTCAGAATAGATGGCCGGCCGGGGTGGGATACTGCGCCCAGCAATAAGAAGGGCGGTATCTTCGAGTTCCTCGACCCCGATGGCGAGAACCTCATCGGCGTGATGGGCCAGCGCGTGGAGATACGGGTCTATTTGACTTACGCACAGGATGCCTACCTCAGCAACGCGTGGAAAGATACGCCGATTGTCCGTTCGATTACACTGGAATATGATCAGCCGTGCATCGTGCACCACCACGAGACACCGAAAGAGTAACTGGCACTGGAAAGGAGGGACTTGATGAGGCTCAATGTTGTGATAGGTTTACTCGGTCTGATTGCAGGCCTTCTCATCGCCCTGGCGGTGGGGACGGGAGGCAGGCCCGTGTTCGCGCAGGGCGCGGCACCTGGCGGGTCAATGATGGCGGTTGCTGCCAACTTCAACAACCAGCAGGAGGACATAGTATATGTCTTCGATGCCAGGGCGAAGCGGCTTGCCTGCTACAAGTACAAGGGCAACCTGATAGAGTTCATCGGTGCAAGGAACATCATGTTCGACCTGCAAATCAAGGGCGAGTATGTCCACCAGCCTGGCAAGCACCTGACGCCGACGGACGTAAAAAGGGAGGTAGACAAGCAGAGCAAGGAAAAGCCGCCCCGCAAAGGAGGGTAATTCCTGAGGCATAACTGCGGCATTACCCTGGTCGAGCTCATGGTGGCTATGTCGATATTCGTTTTTATCGGCGCGGCCGCGATAGGGATACTGCGTACAGGCCTCTCGACCTGGCACACGGGTGAGAGCAGGCGGGAGACTCTCGAAACCGCGCAGTTTGTCCTTGCACAAATCGGACAGGACCTGCGCAGCATATACACCCACGAATTCCTCGAAGGCCAATCTGCCAACATCATGCTGGTCTGCGACCGCGACGCCCAGGGGAGGCAGAGAATGCGGTTTGTGCGTACCGTCGAGGGGGCGGTTTCTTCCTTCACCCACAGGGAGGCGGGTGCGCTGCTTGGTGCGGAGAAAGACCTCGACCTCAACCAGGACTACACGGAGGCGCGCATGGGCGACCTGCGCCCGACAGGCGGCCTCTGCGAACTCGCCTACGTCATGGACTCCGACCCCGCATCCACAAAGCTCTTTCGCGGCCTGCGCGCACCTATTGGAGGAGCGGGGACTTTCTTCGTTGACTCGAACCTGACTCCCGGGGGTGCCAGCTCCAGTCTCATAGAGTTCGCCGAGGGTGTGCTCTACCTGGGATTTCACTTCCGGACCCAGTACACCAACACATGGGACTTGCGCCACCTGCCGATAATAATGCCGGCTGCCGACGAGAAGAGCGGACCTGCGCTCTGGTGGGATTCGACACGCTCGCGCACACCGCCGTTCAAGCCGGAAGACAGGGAGTTCACAACATTCCTCAGCGGCTCCTCGCTCCTGGACCCGAGTGACGACATCTTCCCGCGCGCGGTTCAGGTGGTGCTTGTCGTGGCCGAAGGCGAAACCGGCGCCATATCCAAACTCTCGAGCGACATTGATGAAGAATCCACGCGCATACCTGTCGAAGACTACAGGGTGTTCGCAGCTTCAGAGTACAAGTACGTTAAGATAGGTGGCGAGTGGATTCGCTACGCCGAGGCGAAGCGGGGGGCGCTTGTCCTTCGAGATGAGTACGGCCGGGGTGCGAGGTGGAGCATACCCGCCGCGCACAGGCGTGGCGCACTGGTCCAGGCTGGCAGGACTTTCAGCCTCATCTTGAGACTGCCCGGCGGGAGAGAAGACTGGAACTCCAGATAACCATAGAAGAGCAGTTACGAGTTCCGGGTTCCGGGTTGCGCGAAAGGAACCCGAAACTCGAAACTCGCGCACCATTTGTGCGAAGAACAAATGTCGCCGCGCAAACGAAGTGCGCAAACCCGAAACAGCCCAAAGGGTTCACGCTTATTGAGATACTCGTAGCGCTCTTCGTCTTGCTTATCGGGCTTTCGTCCGCGTTCGCGCTTTTCGCGGCAGCCACCGCGATGCACAAGCGCGCCACAGACCAGTCCACCGCGGCTATCATGTCTGACAGTATCTTCTCCCAGGTGGAATCGAAGCTCACCGCCGGTGTCGAAATCACCCGAATCGCGCGCACCAACGCCGATTTGCCCGGGTATGAAGGATACAAGTACGACCTCGAGCTCATACCTGTTGACGAGAATGAAAATGAGATATTCGTGAGGCTCACCATCCTGTGGCGAAAGCAGGGCAGGGCGCGCAGCCAGGTGTTCTCGACAATCCTCAACCGTCACATCCCCTTCAAGGGGCGAGACCCCTACGCCCCCCGCAGCTCCTTTGAGGAATGAGAAATACGCAATGATGAGCCGGTGCTTTCTGTCGTTCGTGAAGGCCACATCTCACCGGCACTCCATGCATGCGGCTCGGCGCAAGATGGCTTCCACTGGAGGTGTTGCGTCGTGAGGGTCGTGCTGATAAGGCCGAGGATGATTACCACAGGCGTGGAGTTCGTGTCATCCCAGACACCGCTCAACCTCTGCTACCTGGCAGCGGTCGCAAGGCAGGATGGCGCGCAGGTGCAAATCTGGGACTATGATGTCGAGCGCTTCTCGCAGGAGGCGCTGCGCTCGCGCCTGCTCGAGTTCCGTCCTGACGTGGTTGGCATAACTCTGATGACACCGACCGCGCCACGCGGCGGCAGACTGGCCCGGGTCGCAAAGCAGGCCCTTCCCGACGTGCTGACTGTGGCTGGCGGGCCGCACCCTTCGGCCCTTCCGGAGCAGACACTTGAAGAGTTCCCGGGCTTCGACATTGCAGTCTTCGGCGAGGGTGAGCTTACCTTCAGAGAAATAGTAGAAATTTACCACAGAGACACAGAGAGCACAGAGAAAAACAAAAACAGAAAAACAAAAGGAATAAATTCTCCGTGTCCTCCGTGCCTCTGTGGTAGAAATGGATGGGATTTCTCAGGCGTTCGCGGGATTGCGTACAGGACCGAAAGCGGTGTTGTGCGCAACGAGCCGCGGCCGGCAATTGAGAACCTGGACTTGCTCCCCTTTCCGGCTCGTGACCTGCTAAGGCGGAGGCTTTACAGAAAGCAGTCGTACCGCGGGTTCTCGCGCGCCTTCCTCAACATTGCGGAGGTCTCAACGAGCCGCGGCTGCCCGAACGCGTGCATCTTCTGCGCAATACGGGTCACGCACGGTAGAGGCGCGAGGTTCCGAAGCGCTGAAAACGTGACTGCGGAACTCGATCACCTGGTGCGGGAATACGGGACGAACCATGTGGTGTTTCTCGATGACACGTTTACCCTGAAGCCAGCGAGGCTGCGCGAGATAATGAGAGCGCTCAAGGAACTGTCGCTTACATGGAACTGCACCACGCGTGTTGATGCCGTCGATGAAGACCTGCTGCGTGCAATGGTCGCGCACGGCTGCAGGGGCGTCGCGTTCGGCGTGGAATCGGGCAGCCCGCGGATTCTGGAGCTTATCGGCAAGGGCATCAATCTTGACCAGGTGAGGGCGGCCTTCCGCGCCGCGCGCAGGGCGGGCGTAGCCAACATCGAGGCTGATTTCATACTCGGGGTGCACCCGTCCGAGAGGGAGCACGACATTGAGGCTACACAGGAACTGATAGCCTGGATTCGGCCGACGACGCTGTTTGTCGCAGTCGGGGTGCCCTATCCCGGGACGCCGCTGTGGGAGATAATGCAGGATGACGGGCTGATAGAACCGCGCCCCGACTGGGAAGAGTTTCTGATGTACGGCGGCACCCGCCAGAGCGCGCCCTGGCGCATGAGACACTTCGCCGTGCACGAGCTGCGCCGAAAGCAGCACAAGATGCTCAAGAAATTCTACTTCTCGCCCGGCTATGTCCTGCGCACTGTCAGAAACACTACGAGTATCCGTGAGTTCCTCTACTACCTGAAATCAGGCTTGTCGCTTCTGATGTCGAAAGCGAGATAGGTCAGAGGTCAATCAGGTTGAGCCCGATTTCGTCGTTGAACTGCCTCGGGGCCTTTTCGCCCGGCGTTAGAATCAGCTCACCCGTCACTGATACCTCCGCAGCAAACAGGTGGCCTGCGAACGCGCGCATCTCGGCGTCGGAGATAACTGCGTGCAGGTGGCAGAACGGTTTTCCGTCAACCAGGGAGATGTCACCAACCAGGTTGGCAAGTTCGTAGAAACCGGCGAATTCCTTGCGCAGGTACTCCTTTTTCTCAGTGTCAAAGAAGCCCAGGACGACGTTCGTGACACCACCCAGGCCGCGAACGATTCCACCCTCGATGCTCTCGGCAGCGACAAGCTCAGTCAGCGATTGCACCAGCTCATCGCCCTTGTCGAAGACTACGAGATAGTGGTCGCCTTCTTTTCTGTATTTCACTTGGACTTGCCTCCCTTTTGCGTCGAGCCTCTCGTACTTCGCCTCAGACGCAGCACCGCCGCGGTCCCGATGGCTGCAGCCGCTGCCCAGTACACAGCCACCACCCAGCCCCAGTTTATCGCCTCAGCGCGCCATATGTATTTCTCTGTAGTAATACTCTTGCCGAATGCGGCGGCTGCAAGCACGAGCGGGCTCAAATCCGCAACCAGGCGGGGTATGTGAAACTGCATGTATGTCATGGCTGCAGGTATCCCGGCAAGCGTAATACCGAGCACTGATATAAGAATCAGCCTGCGCCACCTGCCGGAGAGCTGGGTGGTTGAGAGAAGCAGTCCCAGTGAAATAACAAGTGTGACATGGCCCAGTATGGCGAAATAAACTGCAGTGAGCACGCCTCCACTCAGTTTTGTCGGAGTTGCCGAGCTCTCCGACAGGCCCAGGAACAGCATCACTACAAACAGCACAATTGCACTGCCTGCAAGCGCGAACAGCGAGCCACGCAAAGGCCCGGGGCCGAGCATGAGCTTCAGGCGCGACCTCGACAGGAGCTTTTTAACGCTTTCATTTTCAGCGGTTACAGGGGGTGCCGATTCGGTGGAAAAAACGATCGCGCCAATTGAAAGCGCCAGGAATACGCTCATAAGGAGAAGCAGTTGGGCGACCGGCGGCTGGGAAAGCGACGAGGCATGGTCGCCCGTGCTTGCCCATGCAAGGCCGATTGCCGTACCCAGGAGTATGACAATCAGCCAGAACAGCTTCTGGGCGGGGCTGGAGTACCCGCGTTCGGGCGTCAGACGTGCCACCGCAGCCATTAGTATGAAACCGCAGACAAACACCGCCGCAATCGGCATCAGAAGCGCGGTTCCGACAAACGTGGATGTGCGCAACTGGAACGCGGGCAGGTCGGTCATTGAGACAGGCTTCGCCAGCAATGACCCGCTGCCGGTGCCCCCAACGTCTGAGAGCATGCTGACGAACAGCACTCCCAGCAGTGCCAGTGCGGCGCAGACCAGGTAGGAATCAACGATAGCGCTCTTTCTGTCCGGCGCATTTGCGCAAACCAGGGTCAGTGCTGCAGCGATAACTGCGCCCACGAGAATCTGGAGGTAGAAGTTGAGCGAAACGACCGGCCCGCTTGCGCCCCGCAGCAGCACCACTGTCGCAGCCAGCGGCAGCGTGGCAAGCAGCAGTATCAGCCACGTCGAGAGTGTGGCGACGAACTTGCCCGCCACCGCGCCGCGCGGGTGCGCTACAAGCTGCGCTGCAACGCTTTCGTCATCTTCATGGGGGTGCAGAAGCACTGATGCCGAGGCCAGCAGCGGTAGAACGCCAATGGCCATCACGATGTGCATGATGACCAGTGCGCCAAAGAGTACAGAGCCTATCCCGGGGCCGAGCTCGTTGCCTTGAGAAGCAACTGTTACAGAGAAGATGAGCGTAAGCACGCCGGCCAGAACCAGTCCGAGCGCAAGGATGGCTATCGCGCGCAATGCGGGCCCACTGAGTGCCAGCCGTGCGGACGCGATAACCGTGGGGTGTCTGAGGCCGAACCACGACCTGAGAATCGTCTGGGGCCGCTTCGAGAAACGCAGCATCCGCGTGGATGAGCGGAACTTCTCGTACTCCCGGGCTGCTTCCTTCACGTTTCCTATGCGCCTGAGAAGCGACGCCAGCTTGAGTCTCACGCCGGTATGCTTGGGGTCAAGCTTGAGGACCTCGCGGTAGACTTCCACCGCCCGCTCGCGCCGGGCGCGGGTCAGATACAGCTCGGCAAGGCTCTCCAGAACCTGGATAGCCGCGGTCCTGTTCTCCCGCTCCTTGTAGAGCTCCGCGAGCTGGCGGTGCGATTCGGTCGAGGTGGGATACTTGTCCATGAAAGACAGCCATATCTGCACGGCGCCGTCGAGGTTCTTGGCCTTGACCAGCAGGTTCGCCAGTTCGATTGACTCGTTAATCGCCTCATCGTAGCGGTCGCTCTGCAGAAGAAGGGCGGCCAGTCTCTCGCGAACCTCTGTGTTCTCCGGGGCGAGGTGAAGCGCCTGGCGAATCGCAGTAATGGCGCCGTCAGTATCGTTCGACTTGAGGGCATCTTCGGATATGGAGATGTACTTGGCGAGGGCACGCTTCTCGTCGCAGAGTGCGCCATAGAGGCGTGCGATATGCATGCGGGTCTCCATGCGGGCCTCGCCGAGCTCTTCCGCGCGCTCGTAGAGCCTCAGAGCCTTGCGTATGTTTCCTTCAATGGCGTACTGCTGCGCAAGGGTCAGGAGGGAGCGTGCGCCAAGCGCCTCGACGACCCTCGCGCCGGCAAGCTGGGCGAGCCTGCGCAGCAGGTCGAACTTGGACATTCTCGCAAGTGCCGCGAGGTCTTCAATGTCCCGGTGTCCGTCGATGAGGTCAAGCACCTCTTCACGAGGGCCGGCATCTTCGGGCGGCAGAGGCGCCTCCAACTGCTCCTCGGTGACGCCGGTAACTGTGTACACGTCGCTGGTGGATGGCACAATTTCGCGAAGAAGGCTGACTTCATCCATCCTGCGTGCCGCCTCCATGACGACTGGCTCGGGCAATACCGAGAGCGTTACCCGCTCTTTCTCGGTGCCGAAGACTTCAGGAAACGGCTCGCCTTCGAAGAACTCGCAGTTGAGCCGCGAGCGTACAAACAGGTCGCAGACTTCTTCCTGCACCATGAATTGCATGGCCTGGGTGATATCGGCGTCCGTGATGGTGCGCTTGGCCGAAAAAAGAGAAAGATAGGAGCGGCCACTGCGCCGGTGCCGGGAGAGCAGCTTCTCATATCCGGTGCGGTCAATCTTGGCACAGTGCAGCATGGCGCGAAGGAGCACGTCGTCGCGCGCGGGCTGGGCGAAGTGCTTGATAACACCATCCTGGAAGTAGAAGAAAAAGGAGCCGGTGCCTGTAGAGACTTTCAGATTGCCCGTACGCCTGCCCGAGGTGAGGGACTGAAATATCGTAGGGAAGTCAGCTATGTCTATGCCTTTTTTGGGCTCCATCTCCCCTGCTTTCAGGACACCCCTGCCGGCGCCGCTACTTGGCGACGACGGGCAGAGAGTCGAGCATAAGGTAGGGCAGGCTCATTCTGCCGTAGAACCATTCTGTCTCTTTGCTGATTGCCGCGATATTCTTGAGCAATTCATAGATATTGCCTGCGATATTCACATTCTTGGCGCGGCCGACCAGCTTGCCATCCTCAATCTTGAACGCGACGCCGAGCGTGTTGGAGAACGCGCCGCTCATGATGTTCCCCATCCCCAGGCCAAGCACGGTGTCCACCCAGAGGCCCCTGCCTATCCCGGACAGCATCTCGGCGAGCGGAGTCTCGCCAGGCTCCATGAGCAGGTTACTGGGGCCGGGTGAGGGCATGGAGGTCAGACCCCGCCGGGCGCTCCCGGTAGACTGCATGCCTGTCTGGGAAGCGGTCTTCAAATCCAGCAGGAAGTTCTTCAGAATGCCGCGTTCCACGAGGGGAAACCTGCCCGAAGGTATCCCTTCGCCGTCGAACGCCGTGCTGGCAGGACGCAGAGCCACCGTGGGGTCCTCGAAGAGGGTGAACTTCTCGTCGAAAATCTTCTCGCCGACCTTGCCCTCGAGCGGCGATGAACCCTGCGCCAGCGACTTGCCGCTTACCCCCTGGAGCAGTGGAATGAGCAGTGTCAACATGGCTCTCGGCGGGAAGATAACAGGCATTGGCCCGCTTTCGACCGAAGTGAGGTTCCTCGAAATCTCGAGTCGCTCAACGATTTTGCCCGGTACTTCTTCCGTAAAGTCCTCGACCCTCGCACTCTGCCCGGAGTGCCAGAGGCCCAGTATGTCATTGCCTTCAATGCGCTCTATGCTGGCGCCAAGGGAGAAGACGGAGCTCTTTTCTGTCATCCGCGCGCCATTGGTTGTCTCAATTGAACCTTCGGTAAGGTGCCGCGAGACGCCGACACTGATTTCAAGCCCCTCTTCCGCCTTGCGCAGCGCCCCAACCACCCTGTTGCCCATCTCAATCATCTCAGCCGTCGCAAGCGCCGGAACGCTTTCGTGGAAAGTCTCGACTTTTGGCGCCTGGGCCGCGGGCGCGAAGTCGAACTCCACCTTGTCGCCGAACTGGGCGGATTCGAGCGCGTTTTTTACGAGCAGGTCCTCGTTTCCATCGCCTATGGAGCTTGAAAAGCCTATCCTGCCATCCTTGATAATTCTCAATGCAGTTCCGAAGGTTCCCTTGCGCTGGGACGACTTGATTTGGCCGGAGGTGAACGAGACGTCGAGCGACTCCGCCGACAAGGCAAACACCTCGGCCGAGTCTACCTGGTTCTTCACCTTTTCCAAGAGGTCCATGCTGTTCTCCTGTGCGATTGTCCTGTTCCGGTCATTTACCGCCCATGATTACATCCTGTATGCGGATGTGCGGGCTTCCCATGGATACCGGCAGGGGCATCTGGCCGCCCTTGCCGCAGCCGTCCGCGGTTTCCAACCACTTGAAATCGTTGCCGATGGCGTCTATGCTAACAAGCGTATCGAACAGGTTGCCGCCGAGCACGACATCCTTTACCATCTCGGCCACCTTGCCGTCGCGAATCATGTATGCGTACCCGGAGGTGAAAGTAAAGTTCTCGAGCATGGTCTGGCCGCCGCGTGAATCACACGCGTACACGCCCAGCTTGATGTCCGAAATCATGTCCTCGAACGAGGTGTCACCCACTTCAATGGCGGTGTTTGTCATCCTGACAATCGGCGCGAAGCGGTACGTGATTGCGCGCGCATTGCCGGTGAGCTCCTCGCCCATCTTGTGCGCCGTCTCGCGCGAGTGAAGCCGCCCGACCAGTTTGCCCTCCCTTATCAGGTAGTTCTTGCGCGTAGGCACGCCCTCGTCATCATACTTGTGCGAGCCGCGCAGGCCCGGGACTGAGCCATCGTCGATAACGTTAAGAAGCGGCTTCCCGAATTCCTTGCCCAGTACCATCAGCTCTCGCGCCTTGGGGTTCTCGTAGAGGTGGTCGGCCTCGGAGAGGTGGCCGAAAGCCTCATGTATGAAAACGCCTGCAAGGTTGGGATTGCACACGACGGTGTATTTCCCACCTTTCACCGTTTCCGCAGACAGGAGGTCAAGGGCGCGCCTGGCAACTGTGTGCGCCGTTTGTGTCATGTCGCGCACAGCTTCAAAGCCGCGCTGCTTGCCGACGCTCTCCCCGGTTGACTGGACATTCCCGTTCTTGCGTGCGATAGCGGCTACCCTGCACAGGATGTGTGGGCGCTCCTCGTGGATGTAGGTGCCTTCGGAATTCGCGCAGTAGTAGTCAACGAACCTGTCGGCATAAACGCACATGGTGTCGCGAATGAGGTCGGAGTGGGACAGCAGTATGTCGTTGTAGGAAGAGATAAGCTCCTTCTTCTGCGCGAGCGGGATTTCGCGGAAGTCCTCTTCGAGCTGGACCGTCGTATCGTCAACCACCGGCGCCGCCTCTGCGAGCTCAATGCTCTCGCGGGTGAGGGACCTGGCGCACTCGTGGGCAAACTCGAGGTGTTTTTCGAGATCCTCAAGCTTGTTGAAGGTCGAGACTCCCCACCCGCCGCTCTTCACGAGGCAGCGGACAATGCCTCCCGTATCAGTATTGGCCCCGGCCGACTCGAGATTGCGCCCGCGGTATTGAACACTCGTGGACTGCCTCTTCTCGATGCGTATCTCCGTGTAATCGGCGGATGACCGCTTTATGGCCTCGGCGAGCCTGTCACGCATCAGTTCCTCCCTTCGTTTTCCGCCTGCGCCGCTATGTCTCGGCGAGTATCTTCGTCATTACTTCATCTGAGATGTCATAGTTGGCGTAGACGTTTACCACGTCGTCATTGTCCTCGATAGCACTTATGAGCGATATTACCTTTCTTGCCGTCTCGTCGTTGACAGGCACGTTCGTTGAAGGTATGCGGGTTATCTGAGCGAACGCGGGCGTAATTCCGTGAGCCTCGATAGCCTGCTTGACTGCATCGAAGTCTCCCGGCTCTGCCGTCACCTCGAAGGTGGAGCCTTCGTGCTTGATGTCTTCCGCGCCGGCATCGAGGACGAGTTCCATAAGCTTATCCTCGGTTATCTTGCTGTCTTCCACGTGGATAAGCCCCTTGGTAGTGAACATCCAGGAAACGCAACCTGTAGCGCCCATGTTGCCGCCGCGGGTCTGGAATATCTTTCGCAGCGCCGCCACGGTTCGGTTGCGGTTGTCGGTGAGTGCCTCCACGAGAATTGCGACCCCGCCCTGCCCGTACCCCTCGTAAATCACTTCTGACAGGGCGGCTCCCGGCAGCTCGCCGGTGGCTTTCTTTATGGCGCGCTCGATTTTATCTTTAGGCATGTTGGCGACCCGTGCCTGTTCCACCGCGTAGCGCAGCTTGAGATTCATGTCCAGGTCGCCGCCCCCTTCACGCGCCGCCAGCATTATCCTGCTGGCCAGCTTCGAGAAGAGCTTGCCGCGCTTGGCATCCGCGGCGCCCTTCTTGTATTTGATACCGGCCCAGTGTGAATGTCCCGCCACCGCGATACCTCTGAGTTACTTGGATTTCACGCCTGAATGAGACCTGCCGTGCTTGCAGTACTTGGCCACGACGCAGCGGTCGCAGCGGGGTTTGTCTGTGCATACCTTGCTTGCGTGCTCCAGAAAGAGAGTGTAGAAGTCGTAGTATGAGTTGCTGTTGACCTTTCTCATGAGCGTTTTCTGTGCCCGCACCTCCCTGGTATTGGCCCCGGTCAGGCCCAGACGCGACGCCATTCTCGCCACCTGTCTGTCAACCGGGAGGATTGGATAGTCCCACTTCACGAGAAGAAGATAGTCTATTGCGTGGACTGGCAGGACGTCCAGGCGGGAGAGATAGCGCTTCACCTGGTCCGCGGGTACGCCGTGCAGCCCTGCCAGCGAAACCACGTTCTCGCTGGCGAAAATCTGCTTGAGCATGCCGCGCAACTGGACAGCGGTCTTGTCGCTGGCGCCTGCCATCCGGAGAGTGGCGCGAATCTCGCTCAGGGTCGAAACCCGGACCTCGTTGAGATTAACGTACTCCTCCCGGAAAGCCTTGAAAGCGCGACGGGCGGCGGTGACGCCCGAGCTGTAGTAAATGACGTAAAACAGCAGTGTCTCGACCAGGCTCCAGCCCGGCGGCCTCGGCTTCTTGCCGTAGCGCTGCTCAAGAATCCCGAGCAGTTTCGCCGCATCTCTTGACTTGTTTGCAGCAATCACTCTTGTCCCCTCCCGATTCTGTCAGATTGGCATTATATCAGGACCAGAGCAGTTTGTCAACAAAACCGGCGCGACAGTCGCTCAAAGGGTGCTTCCGCCGCGGTGTTGTCGCTATTTCCCGTGCTTGAACGGCTTGCCATTATGACCTAAAGACAGAACTTCCTCAAGCAGGAATATTCAGACTAAAACTAACCATGCCTGAAGGAAAAACCGGGCGGCTAAATGTAAGCGTTCAGCACCACACGGGCTGAACGCTTACGCTCCGGCGACAGAAAAATCCGGCTTGACTGCGGCAACAGGTTCGGATTTCTCGACCAAGCAGCTCAATGTCCGAGAGTTAGTGCTAATGCAGCATCAATTCGGGCCGTATATTCCTCTGAGAGCTTTCCCCAGTAGTCAGACAGTCTTGACGAGTCTATTGCCCTTACGTGGTGGCAAAGAGCTACAGAATCCTCCCGCAGTCCTCCTTCATCTTTAGGCACGAAAACGCAGGTAAGGAGTCTGGCACGATTCATATTGGTGGTGAATGGCACGATGACTACAGTCTGAGTGAAAGATGCTACGAAGTCAGCCTGCACAATAACAACTGGACGCAGTCCCTTCTGTTCAGAACCACGAGCAGGGTTGAGATTTGCATAGTAGACTTCTCGCCGCGTCATTAGGCTTCTTCATCTTCACGAGCCAGTATATCGCAGTATTCGTCCAGACCCATCTCTGCAAGCTCGAAGTCCTCTGCTATCGCTTCTTCGTCTATAAGCAGCACATCTTGTGCCGTGGGCATAGGTTGCCATTCTGTCTCGTACAGAGCAAAGAGCGGAGGACTGTCGGCAGAAGCGTAAGCTGTGAACTGCTCTCCAAGAGCTGGATAGGTTTCTTGAGCCTGTATCGTCAAGAAGAAGCCATTGGGGCTGTTGCCCCCCGCAGTGCATTTCATGATGTGCTCCCTTCCGGTTCCACAGTCTGCCACCCCAGAAACTCCTGATGTACCGAATAGGGTGGTATGGCCCCAGGCGGCGCACCAGGAGGGATAGCGTTTCTTGTGACTTTGATTTTCTTGAGAACCTTAGACTTCTTTCCTTTGCTTTCTACGACCGCCAAGCTGACTACTTTCTCTCCCGTATTGCCTCCCGCTAAGAACTCCTCCGGGTTGAAGGGCTTGCCGAGGCTCATTTCCTTTTCATACTCGAAGTGAAGGTTCATCAGGAGCTTTTCTGTTTCGTCATCTGCTTTGACCACTTTTAGGCCAATCTTCTTAGCTTCTTTCCAAGGAATCGAGTAGTTGTGATAGTAGAGCTTCTCGACCATGTGTTCGACAATATGCGGGATTTTCACCTCTTCGCCCTTTCCTGTCATGTGAAGGGATAGGAGTTCCGTAGCAATCATCCTTATGAAAGAATGAGACCTATATATCCCGCCTATTGCCAGGGGGTGAAGGTTGTCCACAAACTTTTCAAGCACGCGAAGGACCTTCCCTTGGTCGGTAATTCCGATACGCTCCCTGGTGAAGTTGAAAAACCCGATTACGTCTTCTACACCTATCTCCACTTGCTGTTGGGGGTTTGTGGGGTGAGAAGGGTTGAAGGGCGTGCCGACGGTTGGGTCAATCGGTGAAAGCTCGCCCAAACGACTCATGATGATTTTGTTTGCGCCCAAGGCAATCAAGGTTGCAGCACTGTGGGCTCTGTATGGAACCAGCACAGTGAGGTTTGAACAGAACTCCCTCAACAGATTCACCAGCCGCCAAGGTACTGCTGTGTCGCCACCTCTGCTGTGGATAAACAGGTCGAGATTTGCCTTCTCCTCAAGACTCGTCAAGTGCTCGTAAAAAATGCGTATCACGTCGCCCGCTATTTTTGCAGCCACGGGCGGCGGGCGGTCAGAGGTAATAAAAGCAATAACGTTGGAGTCCC
Organism: bacterium; assembly: GCA_030669415.1. Classification (GTDB taxonomy): domain Bacteria; phylum Planctomycetota; class SKW154; order SKW154; family DAOVDS01; genus DAOVDS01. Next base: position 323 of record DAOVDS010000002.1, on the reverse strand, counting down.
TCTTAGTCTCAAGCTCCAGGATGACTTGTTGCGTACTCATGTCAAGACCCTTTACGGCTAAATGACACCTTCACATTACTATTATGGTATGTGTTTGGCGCATACTCATCAACACTTTTTCTGTAAGAATTGCAACTGAGTACCCTTTAAGTAAAAACCCCAACTCTTGGAAAAATACTTTGTCTGGCGAATCCACGTCCATGCAAATAAGTATAATGCAGACCCGCCGTAATGCAAGCCGCTTTTCAAAATGTCTCTCTACTCTACTCCAGGTTAAGACCTTCTGCTTCTCGCGGACATCCCTATAAGAACAGTGCCGACAA